>JALFGC010000093.1 GCA_022777485.1 Bacteroidales bacterium | reverse complement strand
GATGGACCTTATCTCCCAGTTGCACGACCTCTGTGCGCAGCATGCGTTCGACTATATCGTGATAGAGGCGAGCGGTATCTGCGAGCCGGCACCTATCGCGCAGACTATCTGCTCCTATCCGCAGATGGTGCCGCAGTTTGTGCAAGACGGGCTCCCGCGTTTAGACTGCATCGTAACCGTGGTGGATGCCCTGCGTATGCGCGATGAGTTCGGCTCCGGAGACGACCTGCGCAAGCACGACCTTGGCGAGGAAGACTTGGCATCGCTGGTGATTCAGCAGATAGAGTTCTGCAACCTGATTCTCTTGAACAAAGCAGACGAGGTGTCGCCGGAGGATTTAGACCATATACGCGCCATCATCCGCGCCATCCAGCCGAAGGCGGATATCGTTCCCTGCAACTACTGTGATGTCCCTCTTTCGCGGATGTTGGAGACAGGTGCCTTCGATTTCGACACTGTGGCTACTTCCGCGACATGGATTCGAAAGGTGGAGGATGCGCTTCATCACGATGAGGACGAAGAGGATGAGCACGAACATGAGCATCACCACCACGCTGAACACGAGGAGAATGAGCATGAGGAGCACGATATGGTGCGGCCTGGAGACCGCACCTCCTTGGAACACCATCACGAGCATCACCACCATCATCACCACCACCACGAAGAGGGTGAAGCGGAGGAATACGGCATCAGCACATTTGTGTATTTTGCCCGCCGACCGTTCAACTTGGGGTTGTTCGATGAGTTCGTAGCCACACAGTGGCCCAAGAATGTGATTCGTGCGAAAGGCATGTGCTATTTCTCCGATGAATACGACATGTGTTACCTCTTTGAGCAAGCGGGGCAGCAGTTCGGCTTGAAGAAAGCCGGCGAATGGTTTGCCACAATGCCGGCGGAGGAATTGGAGCGCATGAAAGCCAACGACCCGCAGTTGCAGCACGATTGGGACGAGCAGTACGGCGACCGTATGCAGAAACTCGTCTTCATCGGGCAACACATGGACAAAGCCGCCATCACCCAAGCCCTCGACCGCTGCTTGGAGTAAATTATATATTGTCCCCCAACATCAGTTTATATAATTCTTGCATTTCAGCCTTTTTTTGTGCTGCTTTTAGTATATTAATTGTGATTGTTTTTTATTCTTTTTGGTTCGATTTTTCTTCGTGTCGTTTTCGAGTCGTTTTCGAGATTGACTCGAAAGGGAAACGGCGACAAATGTGAAATTCTTCTTCTTTAGAATGAACAGGATTTTCTCCTAATCAACACAGAGTTTTACCAATGAGCCAAACAAGGTCATATGCAGTCTGAAAATACAAAAGTGTAAACAATGCCTTGATACATGGCAGGTAGTGTTTAGTCGAAGTGCATTACTTTGGCGGGTGATATACGGGTGATGATGGCGGATGGTGCGAGCATAACGATTAGTGCGACCATGAGTATGGCTGCATTGAGTGTGATTATCCATCCGTATGGGAAGGCTATGGGTACGAAGTTGACATAGTAGGTGGCAGCGTCGAGAGGAAGGAAGTGTGTGTGATACTGTAGGAGTGCGAGTGCGAGTGCGAGGATATTTCCCCAAACCATTCCTTTTCCAATGAGCATAGCGGCTTGTGCGATGAAGATTCTTCGTACAAAAGTGTTGTCTGCACCGAGTGCTTTGAGCACTCCGATGAGTGGCACACTGTCTATAATCAAGATAATGAGCCCGGAGACGATGGTGAAACATGCCACCGCCATCATCAAGAGTATGATTACTACGACATTCATATCCAGCAGGTCGAGCCATGCAAAGACCTGTGGGTTGAGTTGACGGAGGGTTTGGACATAATAGAGATGGTATTCTCTCTCGTCGAGGTGGTTGACAGTAGCGAAATAGATTTCATCTGCAGTCTCATCTAAGAATCGGATGTCGTCGAGTAGAATCTCTACTCCTGCGACTTGATTGCTATCCCATGCGTTGAGCCGCCTCCCCCCTTCTGTCAGCCCGAGTACAAAGAGGTCGTCAAAGTCGGTAAATCCGGTTTGGTAGATACCTGTAACGATGAACTTTCGCACTCTGACGGCATCATCAACGAAATAACTGAGTATGGCGTCTTCTGTTTTTAGGGCAAGCGCGTCGGCTTGTCGTTTAGAGATAATGACCTCGTTGTTTCGTGTGGGTAGCGTACCGTCAATGAGGTTGGATTGGAAATAGTCCCAATAGTCGGTCCCCTTGAAGACGATGCCTTGGAATGCCTTATCTGTTTTGAGTATTCCGGGCTTGGTGATGAAAGGGTGTACGCTCTTCACGTGCGGGAAACTGCCCAGAGCCTGCATCAAGGAATCACTCACAACGATAGGTTTCATCTCGTAGGTGTTGTTATTGTCGAAGTTAACGACCTGTATATGCGCCCCGAATCCAACGACTTTGTCGGTGATGGTCTGCTTGAATCCGACGACGACACATACTGAAAGTAACATCACCATGACTCCGATGATGATACCCGCCAAAGCGACCCTTACCGCGGGTCTTGACCTGCGGGTGCCGTCTGCTTGCTGTGCGAAATACAAGCGTTGTGCTATCCAGTATTCTGAGGGCATTGGTAATTATGAATCATAAGCGCTTTTCGCGCTATAAAAAAAAAGTAATTGTATGAAAGCCTCTTTGAGGCTGTACATGACGCGAAGCGGAGTTAAAATACATGCAGTTTCTTACACGAAGTTCTTTACACGAAGCGAAGGTGTTCCCTTGGCACGGTTTTTGTTGTAAGATGGTCAAAAACAATAGTTTATATGAAGTGTCGTTTACATGTTATTTTATTCTTCTTCCTCTCTTGCTTTTCATTGTCGTCAGTCGGTGCTCCTCAGCCGCCATCTCATAACCAGTCAGCCGGCATACCACAGCGTACTCCCGAAGAGATAGCACGCAAGCAAACGGAGATGTTGGTGCGTGATTTGGAAATCAAAGACTCTCTCCAGATAGACACTATCTATTGTATTCATCTTCGCTATGCTCGTCTTCGTCAGATGAGCAACACTCGAGCGGAACACTTAGCGCGCGTGCAGCAGATGTATGCAGAACTGAAAGAAGTGCTGACGGAGGAGCAATACACCCGCTTCATGAATCAGCAGTTGGATAGTCCTCGTCGCCCTCAGGCCATCTGCAAGATGCCCCAGCCCCCTCACTCCGCTCATCCACATGCTCCACGAGACGGCGCACCATCCCATAAGTGAGGGTAGCCATCAGTGCTCCGATAGCCAGCCCTCCGATGATATCCGCGGGATAATGCACGCCCAAGTACATACGACTATAGCAGTTCAACGCCACCCATAGCATTAAGCCTACGGTGGCGTATATGTTTCTATACAACAAAGCAAAGAGCAAGGCACACGCCATCGTGTTCGCTGCATGACTGCTGACAAAACCGTACAAGCCCCCTGTGTATCCGTTCACAAGATGTATAAGTCCGGCTAATTCCGGCTCGTGTGTGGGGCGCAAGCGGCATACCCACGGCTTGATAATCCCCGAAGAGACAAAATCGCTCACCCCCACTGCCACAGCAAATCCCGCGAGGATGATGATGACACGGAGGAGGGAGGACCCTCTCCGTCCCTCCCTACAAAGGGAGGGGGATAAGATGCCAAACCGATACACTATCAGCCCGACCAACAGGGCATAGAGCGGCAGCCATGTGGTGGACTTGGAGATGTACCACATCAGAATGTCCGCCCATTCAGAGTGCCAACCGTTGATAGCCAGCAGCCACTGTTGGTCAATATGTATCAAGTAGTCCATTGATTAGGATTAAAGAAAAGGACGAAGGATAAAAGACCTATTAGTAGGATAGTGTCAATGGTAATTCAGTCTTTCAGCGAACTCAGTGAGCGGTCTTTCATCTTTCAGCGCGAAAGCGCGGCCTTTCAGTCGTTCGACGGTCTATCATGCGTTCATCAGTATCGCTGTATGGCATGCCACGACGCCGGCGGTCTCTGTACGCAGTCGGGACTTGCCTAAGCCCACGGGAAGAAAGCCTTTTGCCAGCGCGTGCTGCACTTCTTCTTCGGAGAAATCGCCCTCTGGACCAATCAACACGCAGACGCTCTTGCCGCGCTGTATCTCGTCTCTCAGTTCGCGCTTGTCGTCTTTATAACAGTGGGCGATGAAGCGTTGCTCCTGTGCGTTATCGGCAATAAAGGTCTCAAAATCGGTCAGGGGATTCAACCTCGGTAGGTAGGGCGTGAGCGACTGCTTAGCAGCAGAGAGGATGATTTTCTCCAACCTATCGTTGCGCAAGGTCTTGCGCTCGGAGAACCGACAAAGCAGGGGGGTAATCTCATCCACGCCTATCTCGGTGCATTTCTCCACCATCCACTCTAACCGCTCGATGTTCTTCGTCGGCGCGATGGCGATATGCAAGTAGAAATCGTGGGATTTCGCCTGCTTTTCTTGCGAGATAATCTCAAACTCACAGTGCTTGGGGTGTGGGTTGGTGATACGCGCTTGGTAGGTGTTTCCCACGCCATCCGTCAGTAGTATCTCATCGCCGCGCGTATAGCGTAGTACCCGCACGCAGTGCGCGGACTCTTCCTCGCTGAGGCAATGGCTCGTAAGTATATCGGGGGTATAGAATAGATACATAAACTTCTATTTGGATTAAGGATGAAAGACACAGGATGAAAGACTAAATAGTTTATTGAATTAAGGATGAAAGACACAGGATGAAAGAATAAATAGTTTTGACTCTGAAACTCACAGACGAAGGTAATAAGTCTTTCATCCTTCATCCTTCATCTTTTTTCCTTTTACAAATTTGCTTCTTTCAGTCGCTCAGCGTTCTCGGCTACTTGCAGCGCGTCTATTACGCCTTGGATATCCCCATCCATGAACGCCGCGAGGTTATAGACCGTGTAGCCGATACGGTGGTCGGTGATACGTCCCTGCGGGTAGTTGTAGGTGCGTATTTTAGCCGAGCGGTCGCCCGTGGAGACCATCGTCTTTCGTCGTGCGGCGATGTCGTCGATATACTTCTGGTGCTCTTTATCGTATATCTGCGTGCGCAGGCGCGAGAGGGCGCGCTCTTTGTTCTTCGGTTGGTCGCGCGTCTCGGTACATTCAATTAGTATCTCCTGCACCTCGCCCGTGTTGGGGTTCTTCCAGTTGTAGCGCAGGCGCACACCGGACTCCACCTTGTTGACGTTCTGACCTCCTGCACCACCGGAGCGGAAAGTCTCCCATTTGATTTCACCCTCGTTGATATGCACCTCGAACTCATCTGCCTCGGGCAGCACCGCCACCGTCGCCGCGGAAGTGTGTACGCGCCCTTGCGTCTCCGTGGCGGGCACGCGTTGCACACGGTGCACACCCGACTCGTACTTGAGCGTGCCATATACATTCTGCCCTGTAACATTGAAGATGATTTCCTTGTATCCGCCCACGGCACCTTCCGAGAAGGACGACACGGTGTATTTGAAGCCGTGCATCTCGAAGTACTTGGTGTACATGCGGAAGAGGTCGCCTGCGAAGAGGGCTGCCTCGTCGCCGCCCGTGCCGCCGCGAATCTCCATCACCACATTCTTGCCGTCCTCGGGGTCTTGTGGCAGAAGCATGAGTTTGACTTCTTCCTCCAGCGCAGGAATCTGCGGCTCCAGTTCATCTATCTCTGCCCGCGCCATCTCTTTGAGTTCGGCGTCCTGCTCGTTGTAGAACAGTTGCTTCGCCTCCTCGAGGTGCTGCAAAGTAGTCTTGTATCGTTCAGCCGCGGAGAGCACGCGCTCCAAATCGTGGTAATCGCGATTGAGTCGCACGTACCGCGCTTGGTCAGCAATCACCGCTGGGTCGGTTATCAAGAGGCTAATCTCATGAAACTTCGCCTCCAAGCCTTCTATCTTGTTTAGAATATCCATAATAAACTTCGTGTAAAGAACTCCGCTTCGCTCCGTGTAGGAAACTTCGTGTTGGGCACTTCGTGTAAAGAACTCCGCTTCGCTCCGTGTACAGCGCGTAGCGCTTCTTTCAGCCCATAGGGCTTTCTCACAGCCCCATAGGGGCTTCCTATCTCCTCTTCATCTGCTGCACTTTGCGCATCATCTTGCTCGTCTGGTCGAACTGCTTGAGGAAGCGGTTCACCTCCACGATGCTGGTGCCCGAACCTTTGGCGATACGCTCCTTGCGCGAGCCGTTGAGCAGCGCTGGGTTTGCGCGCTCGGCGGGGGTCATCGACGATATAATCGCCTCTATCGGCTTGAAGGCATCATCGCTTATCTCCACGCCTTTCAGCGCCTTATCCATGCCCGGAATCATACTCATCAGGTCTTTCATCGAGCCCATCTTCTTGATTTGCTCCAACTGCGAGAGGAAGTCGTTGAAGTCAAACTGATTCTTCGCTATCTTCTTGCTGATGCGGCGGGCTTCCTCTTCGTTGTACTGCTCCTGCGCGCGCTCCACGAGGCTCACCACATCGCCCATGCCTAAGATTCGGTCTGCCATACGCGCGGGATGGAACACATCCAGCGCGTCCATCTTCTCGCCTGTACCGATGAACTTAATAGGCTTGTTCACCACCGAACGGATGGATAGCGCCGCACCGCCGCGGGCATCGCCATCAAGTTTCGTCAGCACCACGCCGTCGAAGTCCAGTCGGTCGTTGAATTCCTTCGCGGTATTTACGGCATCTTGACCGGTCATTGCGTCCACTACGAAGAGCGTCTCCGTGGGCTTGATAGCCTGCTTGATAGCCGCTATCTCCTGCATCATCTGCTCATCCACCGCCAAACGACCCGCCGTATCCACAATCACGACATCGTAGCCATACACGCGCGCCTCGGCGATGGCTTTCTCCGCCTTCTTCACGGGGTTGCTCTCGCCCTCGCCCGTATAGACCTTGGCGTTTATCTGCTCGCCCAACACGCGCAACTGCTCGATGGCAGCCGGACGATACACATCACAAGCCACCAGCATTACTTTCTTGCCTTTCTTCGTCTGCAGATAGTTCGCCAGTTTGCTTGCGAAGGTCGTCTTACCGGAGCCTTGCAAACCCGACATCAGGATTACTGCAGGCGAGCCTTTTAGGTTGATTTCCTGCGCCTCCCCCCCCATCAACGCTGCCAACTCGTCGTGGGTGATTTTCACCATCAACTGCCCGGGGCGAACGGCGGTCATCACGTTCTGCCCCAGTGCTTTGGCTTTCACTTGGTCGGTAAACTGCTTCGCGGTTTTGTAGTTCACATCGGCTTCCAGCAAAGCCTTGCGGATATCCTTCACGGTTTCCGCTATGTTAATCTCGGTGATTCGTCCTTCACCCTTCAGAATCTTAAACGAGCGTTCCAGTCGCTCCGATAAATTATCAAACATATTCTTTCTTAGTGGTTAGTAGTCTTTTGATAATGCGTAGTTGTATTTAGCGCGCGCATGCGGGGTATCGAAAGCAAAGCCTTGTTGCCACAGGGTTCCCTATGTTATCGCCTTGCGATTTCCTCCGTTGCTTCATCCACTATTCTTGTTGCCACGGCACTCTTAGCCTGCAGTGCCACCTCCGTTTGCCTCCCGTCAGAGTGGAAAATCGTAACTTTGTTGGTATCGGAGCCAAAGCCTGCGCCTGCGTCTTGCAGAGAGTTAAGGACAATCATGTCCAAACCTTTCTGCTGCATTTTCTTGAGCGCGTTTTGCTCTTCATTCTGCGTCTCAAGGGCAAATCCCACGAGCAGTTGGTTGGCTCGCTTGTGTGCACCGAGAGTGGCGGCGATGTCGTGTGTTGTGCTCAGGTGGAGCGTCAGCGAAGTCTGCCCGGGGGCTTTCTTGATTTTTTGGGAGGCTTGCTCTGTGGGGGTGAAATCGGCTACTGCGGCGCAGAGGATAGCCATATCGCTCTGCGTAAAGTGCATGGTGCAAGCCTCGTACATCTCTTGCGCGGCGCGTACAGGCACCATAGTGAGCTGCCCTTGTCCCGTGGATAAATAGGCGGGCATAAGCGGGGCAGGCACCGTGGTGGGACCGCTTATCAGCGTAACCTCAGCCCCTCGTCGCAAGCAATCTGCCGCCAATGCATATCCCATCTTCCCCGTAGAGTAGTTGCTCAAGAAACGCACGGGGTCAAGCGCCTCCTGCGTGGGTCCGGCGGTGATAAGCACGTGCTTACCCAAAAGGTCTTTCGGCGTGAGCGCACTGTAGATAGCCTCGGCAATATAGTCCACCTCCTGCATGCGTCCTTTGCCCGATGTGCCGCATGCTAACTCGCCTTCCGCGCAGTCAAGCATGGTGATGTTGTCCCACGCAGCCAGCGTGCGGATAGCGCGCTGTGTCGCGGGGTTGGCGTACATCTTGTCGTTCATCGCAGGCGCTATCACCACGGGCTTTCGCATGGCGCAGAATGTGGTGGTCAGTGCGTCATCGGCGATACCGTTTGCCATCTTTGCCAGCACATTGGCAGTAGCCGGAGCCACTACCATCAGGTCTGCCCAGTCAGGCAACGAGATATGCTCGGTGGAGTGGGGGTTGGCAGAGGCAAACACATCCGAATAGACGGGATAGCCCGACAGCGTCTGCAAGGTGAGCGGAGTAACGAACTGCAAACCATTAGCCGTGGTCGTAATACGCACATCGGCTCCTGCCTTGCGCAGAAGCCGAATCAACTCAGGTATCTTGTAAGCGGCAATGCCCCCGCTAATACCTATTAGAATGTGCTTTGCCATGTTTGGTCAGTTCCTGTTGACACTTCGTGTTTGTCATTTCCTGTTGGCGCTCCGCGTTAACATGCAATGCCAAATGTGCACCGCCTGGCATGAAATGGTTAGCGTGCAACGACCAACATAATATTTTTTTTACTTCAGAGCCTCGTCTTTGTTGCTTCCTTTGTAGATAAGGTTGCCTTCAAGGAACTCTTGGGTGGCCATCAGGGTTGGCTTCGGCAGTTTCTCGTATGAGCGAGAAATCTCAATTTGCTCCTTGTTTTCGAAGGTCTCTTCCAGCGAGTCTTGGGGCACGGAGAAATCTTGCAGTTTGGCGTCCAACTCTTTCTTCAAGCCATTGCTAATCTGGTTAGCACGCTTGGCAATGATAGCCACTGTCTCATACACATTGCCCACAGGCTCCACCAGGTGGTTCATGTCGCGGGTAATCGTGTTCTTAGGTGCATTGGTGTTCTTGTAATCCATATCTTGTTTTAATTTGAAAATTTGTAAATTTGTAAATTTCTAACAGCGAAGCGTTCTAACTTCTAACAGCGAAGCGCTCTAACTTCTAAAATTTCAAATTGATATTTATTCTTTCGTAATCTTCTTCACATCACGCAGAATCTTGTCTGCGGCAGCGCGGTGCTTGGAATCGGGATACTCGGTGATGAAGTTGTAGTATTCATCCTGCGTGTCTCGGGCGCGCTCAAGTTTCTTTACCTCGTACGACATCAGCGTCTGCTGGTATTTCGCCTGTAGTATCAGCCAATTAAATTCCTCTTGATACTTGTTGCTCGGATAGGTCTTCAAGGCATTCTTCGCCACTATCTCGCAACTGATGTAGTTGTTTCCCAAGTACGAACCAAGGTTATAGTATAACTTGGCGTTGTAGTACTCTTTCTCTGCCAATTTGTCGTACATCTCACCCATCTCTTGGTAGGCTTGCTCGGCGTATGGGCTCTCGGGGAAGAACTCCACAAACTCGGTGAAGGCTTGAATGGCTTTCTTGGTGATGTCTTGGTCTAATCGCGCATCGGGCGCATCGAGGTAGTAGCAGTGCCCTAACTGAAACCGCGCCTCGGTGATGTATTTCCCTTTGGGATAGTTGCGGATATATGCCGAGTAGTAATCGGCAGCAGAAGTATAGTCTTTTTGCCCCATGTAGCAACGCGCCAGATAGGCAAGCACATCCTCGCTACGCTCCGTGCCTTTGTAATAGGGGGTGATGTCGTCCAACAGGGTCTGTGCTTTCACATACTGTTTGTCGTTGAAGTAGCGTAGCGACTGCTCGTATTTGTAGTCAGGGTCAGTTGACTTCAGGACTTTCTGATACTCGCCACAACTATTCAAAAGCAGCACTAAACCAACTAATAACCACACTGCCACCATCGGCAATACCTGTCTCCTATTTCCAAACTTGTAGTCCACTATACGGTTCTTGTTATTGTTTCTGCTTGTGCTACTCACAAAAAGCGTGCAAAGTTACGAATAAAATCCCACATACGCAAGAAAAAACCTATTTTTTTGCATTTTTCTATCGTTTGAGCCCTCTAAACGAACAACCTGCGCACGGTGGCAGGGCAAATCCATCGTACGCAGGTCGGAAAAATCTATCGTTTTCTTACAGTCGCTCCAACTCTACGGTGAAGTGGCGCATGAGCGGTGCCTCCTTGGTAATACGCAGTCCGCGGGTGATGGTCTCACGGCGGTCGTACACATTCTTTAGCGCAGCGGCAATCACCTTCATGTGGTTGTCGGTATAGACGCGGCGAGGAATGCAGAGACGCACGAGGTCAAGTCCGCTGAAGCGGTTCTCGCGCGTTACAGGGTCGCGGTCGGCAAGGATGTAGCCTATCTCGCATGCGCGGATACCTGCTTCGAGATAGAGTTCGCAAGTTAAAGTCTGCGCGGGGAACTCTTCTATGGGCACATGGGTCAGCACTTTGTCGGCATCTACGAAGATGGCATGTCCGCCTGCGGGACGCTGGTAAGGTATGCCGTATTCATCGAGCAGCGAAGCCAGATACTCCACTTGGTGGATACGCGTCTGCAGCATGTCGAAATGGGTGTTCTCTTCCAATCCCACTGCCAACGCCGCCATGTCGCGCCCGTTCATACCGCCGTAGGTGATGAAGCCCTCGAAGGGGATGCAGAACTGCTTGCAGCCTTCGTACCACTCTTCTTTGTTGGTAGCGATGAAACCGCCCATATTCACCAATCCGTCTTTCTTGGCAGACATCGTCATCGAGTCGGCGTAGGAGAACATCTCTTTGGCAATCTCCTGAATGGTCTTGTCCTGATAGCCTTCCTCGCGGGTCTTGATGAAGTAAGCGTTCTCTGCGAAGCGCGCAGAGTCCATGTTCACGGGCACTCCATACTTATGGCAGAGGGCGCAGGTCTCGCGGATGTTCTGCATGGAGACGGGTTGACCGCCTACGGTGTTGTTGGTAACGGTCAGCACCATGAAAGGCACATTGCCGGGATTGTCTTTGAGTATCTGCTCTAATTTCTCAAGGTTCACATTGCCTTTGAAAGGAATCTCCAATTGAGTGTTCTTCGCTTCGTCGATGGTTACATCGATGGCGAATGCCTTGCGCGACTCGATATGCCCTTTCGTGGTATCGAAGTGCGCGTTTCCGGGGATGACTTGCCCGGGTTTCACAAGGTAAGAGAAAAGCACATTCTCAGCCGCACGACCTTGGTGGGTAGGGATAACGTAGTTGAAGCCCGTCAGGCGCGTGATGGTCTCTTTCAGTTCGAAGAAAGAGCGTGCGCCGGAGTAACTCTCATCACCCATCATCAGCGCTGCCCATTGGCGGTCGGACATAGCGCCGGTGCCGGAGTCGGTCAGCAGGTCGATGTACACTTGCTCGGAACGGAGCATAAACACATTGTTCTTGGCTTCTGCGAGCCACTGTTCGCGCTCTGCGCGGGTGGATTTGCGGATGGGCTCTACCATCTTGATTTTCCACGATTCTGCAAAAGGTAATTCCATGGTATTATTCATTTATGGTTAGGGATTTATTTGCTCTCTTTATGGGAGTTTAGGAGGGTCTTTGCTTTCTCCAACTCCTTGTCAAACCGCAGTTGGTAGGCTATCTGCCCTTTCTGATAGTAATAGCGCAGCACTATCTCGCTGCCGAGCATTTGCTTCACCTCCTCGATGTTGCGTGCTATCGCTTCGCGGAAAGAGGGCTTGAGTGCGGGTTGTAATGCTTCCAAAGCAGCCATCGTGGTGGAGTCGATATCCTCATGGCGCGCCATGTCCAGCATGTCGGCAAAGTACTTGCTTGTCTCTGTCTCGTAGGTAAACTCCTTCTCATCGAGGAAACGGCAAAAGTCCTCTATCTCTTCGTCCGTCAGCGTGAACACCTCGGGCGCGGCGATAGTGTCGTGCAAGCGATGGTAACGCGTGGCGTAGTCGAAGAACATGTTCTTGATATACAGCGAGTAGCATATATCCACCTTCGCTGAGTCTTCCATCACGATGTCGGGCAGTATGCCGCCTGCCGTGTCGCGTTTCAGGGCGTTACCTTTCTGTTGCTCTGCGTAGTCGATGGCTTGTATGCACCGCCCCGAGGGCAGGTAGTACTTCGAGGTCGTTACTTTCAGGTGCCCGTCGTAAGCAATAGGGCGCACATTCTGCACCAGCCCTTTGCCGAAAGTGCGTTGTCCGATGATGGAGGCGCGTTTCAGGTCTTGCAGACTGCCGCTCACTATCTCGCTTGCCGAGGCGGAGTTCTTATCCACCAGCACCACTAACGGCATGCCGGGGAAGCGCACGGGCGACTGCGTGATATAATGGCGGCAGGAAGCCTGCGTCTTGCCTTTCGTAGAGACCACCTCCATGTCTTTGTCCACAAACAGGTTCACAATCCGTATCGCCTCATCCACTATCCCCCCGCCGTTGCCGCGCAGGTCGATGATAAGCCCTTCTATATGTTGGTTGTAATAGAGGTCATCCACGGCAGCGGCGAAGTCCCGCGCCGAGTTCTCCGTAAACTCGCGGAAAGAGATATAGCCGCAATATCCCTCCCCCTTCAGGGGGGAGTCGGAGGGGGTCTTAATGGCTGTATAGTAATCCACCGCGTCGAGATGAATATCCTCGCGGGCGAACGATTTCGTGAAGGGTTTTTCTACCCCCTCGCGCTCTAACACCAGCGTTACGGTCGTGCCCGGCACACCGCGCAGGTTATTGCTCACTTCGCTCACCGTCTGCCCCTTGGTGCTGATGCCATCCACGGAGATGATTCTGTCGCCAGCCCACACGCCGTTGCGCTGCGCGGGCTTGCCCTCGTAGGGATTGGCGATGAAGGTCTGCCGCTCGCCTCTCACCTCGCGCTGTTGTATCAGTGCGCCGATACCGCCATACTTCCCTTGCGTCATCATGCGCAGGTCGTCGTCTTTCTTCTTGGGGAAATAGACGGTATAGGGGTCCACCTTGCGGAGCATTGCGTTGATGGCGGTCTCCGTCAGTTGCTCATAGTTCAGCGTATCTACATAGTTCATATCCAACTGCCTGAACACATCGCTGAAGATGGTGAGCGATTCGTCCACCCGTGCTGTCTTCTGCTGTGCCGCCACCCCCATGCAAAAGCATATTGCTATCGCCAAGGTTAAGAAATACCGTATTTTCATAAGGAATGCTGTCATTTTATCAATCCGAGTGCAAAGGTACGAAAAAAACGCCACATACGCAAATAAATTCGCAAAAAAGTAATTTGTTAGCGGGCAAATTGTCTTGTTTCCTGTTTCCTATCCCTTTCTCCCCCTGCACACATCGCAGTGCCCGCAGGGTGGGGCGGACAACTCCCCGAAATACCCCAATAGCAATTGCTCGCGGCAGAACTGCGTCTGCTCCGCGTATTCCACCATCGCCCGCAGACGCTCTGTATATTGCGCCTGCCGTTCTTCGTACACCCGTGGCGGCAGGTAAATCTCCGCCTGCCGCTCTTGTATGAGGATGAAAGTGCAGGCGACTGTGCGCGGGATATAGGTAATGATATGCCGTTGCGCAAGGCTCACAAGCAACTCATGCTCCGTGTCGTCAATATACTGAAAATCAGTGAATATCCCGCTGTACTTTCGCATGAGTTGGTCCAGCAGGCATATCTGCTCATGGCTCAGCGCATATTGCCCCAGCGCCTGTGCCGAGATATTGATGAGCACACGCGGCGGCGTCTCGTGCTCTTCCTCAAAGCGGATATACCCCGCTTGGT
Source organism: Bacteroidales bacterium (assembly GCA_022777485.1). Taxonomy (GTDB): domain Bacteria; phylum Bacteroidota; class Bacteroidia; order Bacteroidales; family Paludibacteraceae; genus Colicola. The sequence continues at coordinate 4,091 of JALFGC010000093.1, read as the reverse complement.
CGAGCAGGTGCAATGCAGAGTAGGTCTGCAACACAGGCAGCCGCATGCGTTGGCATAGTTCGTCAATATGTAGCGCAAAAGAGTGGTCTAACCCGCTTCCGAGCCCAACTTGATAGAAATCGCACACGCAGTGATACACCTTCTCCACAAACTCCTTAGGCGGGTAGTTCGCCGACACACGCCTCTTCGCTTTGGCGCGGTCGGAGGGGTGGTAGAGTAGCACGGCATACGCGGTCTTCCCGTCGCGCCCTGCCCGTCCTGCCTCCTGATAATAGGTTTCGAGGCTGTCGGGCAAATCATGGTGAATCACCACCCGTACATCGGGCTTATCAATACCCATACCGAAGGCGTTGGTGCATACCATCACCCGCGTCTGCCCCGTCTTCCATTGCTCTTGCTTGCGAGTCCGCTCTTGTGTCGAGAGCCCCGCATGATAGAAATCTGCCGAGATACGGTTCGCTACGAGCAACGAAGCCACTTCCTGTGCCCGCTTGCGGTTGCGCACATACACTATCGCACTGCCCGCCACGCGGCTCAAAATATGCACTATCTGCGCTATCTTCTCCTCCCGCCCGTCGCCTGTTGTGGACACAGAAAAGTCTCCCTTCAAGGGAGATGTAGAGGGTCCTCCTACTTTCCTTACCACATACTGCAAGTTCTCCCTGCGGAAACTCTTCTTCAGCACATTCTTCTCGCGGAAGTGCAGCCTCTCCTGTATGTCGTCTGCCACCGCAGGCGTAGCCGTCGCGGTAAGCGCCAGCACGGGCACCTCGGGCAGGCTCTCACGGATGTCGGCGATATGCAGGTACGATGGGCGGAAGTCGTAACCCCACTGCGAGATACAATGCGCCTCGTCCACGGCAATCAGGCATATCGGCAACTCCGTCAGCCGCTTCCGGAAAGACTCGCTCTCCAAACGCTCGGGCGACACATATAGGAAATGGTACGGACCAAACTGACAGTTGTCCAGTGCCACACGCTGTTGGTCGCGGCTCATCCCCGTGTAGATGGCGGCGGCGAGGATATCCCGTTGCCGCAGGTTCTCCACTTGGTCTTTCATCAACGCAATCAGCGGCGTTACCACCAAGCACAGCCCGCCTTTTACCATCGTCGGCACCTGAAAACACAGGCTCTTACCCCCACCCGTCGGCATAAGCGCAAGCGTGTCTCTGCCTGCGAGCACACATTCTATTATCTCCGCCTGCAACGGGCGGAAATCATCGTAATGCCAATATGTGTTAAGCACTTCGCGAGGGGACATGGGGCTGAATCAACCTGCAGCAAAAGAGGCCGACAAAGGTACTGCTTTTTTTTGATATACGCAAATTACTTGCGAAAATATATAGGGTATTTCTATAAATTACCCTCCTCCAATCAAGCAGGGAAAGTATAGAGGACAGACGACCGCCTGAACCATGTGGAAATTGTCCGTTTTTCTAATAAAACCGCTCCGAGATACCCTCGAGAGAGTGCCATAACAATATCGGAACATTATCGGAACATTATCGGAACATTATCGGAACATAAGCGAACCGATACCGAGTCTATTCCGAGCCGATATAAGACTTGTGTAAATTGTCCAAATTTCCCATGATTAGAACCTCATTCGCACTGCGCTACGAGAGAACAATGGAATAAAAAATCACCCGCCTCTTGCATATATCAAAAAAATGTCGTACCTTTGCACCCAAATTCGCTTAAAAACCTGAAACCTGAAACTTGAAACCGACTGACGACATGCCGTTAACTGTTCGATTAAATAAGATTCTACTGTTCGCTCGCGACGAAGCCGAGCGCACGCAGAGCACGCTCGTATCCTCCGAGCACCTCCTGCTGGCTATCATGCGCCTCAAAGAGGGCGTGGCATACGACCTCCTCGTGCAGGCGGGCGTGGATACCGAAACTGCTTTCCAAGACATCAACGACCCGCTCATGCCCAAAGAGCCCGTCGCTATGATTGAGCCTGTCAAGCGCAGCAGTCAGATGGAGAGTATCATGCGCATTGCAGAGGGTATCGCGCGCGAATATAAGGAAGACGCCGTGGGCTCTGTCCACCTCCTGCTCGCCATCCTCCGCCACCGCACCAACAAAGCCGCGCTCTACTTAGGCTCCGAGTGGAACATAACCTACGAGCGCATGCTCGAACTATACGCCAAGCCCCAGGCTATCCCCTCTTCGAAGGCTACTGAGGCAAATAACGGACAGAACGCACAGACGAACAACCGCCGTCCGGCCGACAACGCCCGTACCGACCGACAAGGGCAGCGCATGGGGACTACCACGGCGCTTGATAAGTACGGACACGACCTAACCCGGCAAGCACGACAGGGAAAGTTAGACCCCGTCGTTGGGCGCGAGGTCGAGATAGAGCGAGTCGTACAAATCCTCAGCCGCCGCAAGAAGAACAACCCCATCCTCATCGGAGAACCCGGCGTCGGCAAGTCGGCAATCGTCGAGGGGATTGCCCTCAAGATAGTGGGCAACGAGGCAGGAGTGCTCGCTGACAAGCGTATCGTCGCGCTCGACATCGCCGCTATGGTCGCAGGAACCACCTACCGCGGGCAGTTCGAGGAACGCATGAAAGCCGTCATCGACGAACTCCGTAAGCACCCGGAAGTCATACTCTTCATCGACGAAATCCATACCATCATCGGAGCAGGTAATGCCCAAGGCTCCTTGGACGCAGCGAATATCCTGAAACCTGCCCTCGCACGCGGGGAAGTGCAGTGTATCGGCGCTACCACCACCGGCGAATACCGCTCCTCTATCGAGAAAGACGGAGCGCTCGAACGCCGTTTCCAAAAGGTTACCGTGCGGCCGACCACCAAAGAGGAGACACTCTCTATCCTGCGACGACTCAATGAGCACTATGCGGATTACCACCATGTTACCTATCCCGACGAGAGCCTGAAAGCGGCTGTCGACTTGGCAGAGCGTTACCTCACCGACCGAGCCTTCCCCGACAAAGCCATCGATGTCATGGACGAAGCAGGCGCCAGAGCACACACCCGCCAATTGGCATTAGCAGTGCATACCAAAGAGGCTGCAGAGTTCAAGGAGGTGCGGTCTCAAGGCCGCACCACAGATAACGCTGGGAATACAACTGTCTCGTCTGCGGATAACTCCCCCTTTAAGGAGGATTTAGAGGGTCTTCCCTATACCATCACCCCGGACGATGTGGCGGCGGTGGTCTCCATGATGTCAGGAGTGCCTGTCCAGCGCGTGCAGAAAGCCGAACACGAGCGGCTCCGCACGATGGATACCATCCTGCGCAAACGCGTCATCGGGCAAGACGAAGCGGTGAACACCATCGTCCGAGCCATACAGCGTTCGCGATTAGGATTGCGCGACCCACACAGACCTATCGGCACCTTCTTCTTCCTCGGTCCTACAGGCGTGGGAAAGACCTACCTCGCACAGTGCTTGGCGGAGGAGATGTTCGGAAACCGTGACGCCATCATTCGGTTCGATATGTCAGAATATATGGAGAAACATGCCGTCTCACTGCTCGTGGGAGCCCCTCCGGGATATATCGCCCACGAGAACGGTGGCAAACTGACGGAAGCCGTATTGCGCAAACCGTACTCCATCGTACTCTTCGACGAGATAGAGAAAGCCCATCCCGATATCTTCAATATCCTCTTGCAGGTGCTTGACGAGGGGCGCCTCACCGACCGACAAGGGCGCACCGTGGACTTCCGAAACACCATCATCATCCTCACTTCCAATGTCGGCACGCGCCAGATGAAGGACTTCGGCGCAGGTATCGGCTTCGGAGTGCATGAGTTGGATGAGAAAACCACCAACCAAACGCTACTCAAAGCCTTGCAGAAAACCTTCCCGCCGGAGTTTGTCAACCGTATCGACAATGTCATCACCTTCCGACCGCTCTCGCGCGAAGCACTGGCGCAGATAGTCAATATCGAAGTCTCACTGCTCCAAGAACGCATGAAGAAAGCAGGACACCAATTGGTGCTCACCCCCGAAGCCACCAGCGAACTCATAGAGAAATCTTACGACCCGCAGAACGGTGCGAGACCGGTGAAGAGAGCCATACAGACCTATGTCGAAGACCAACTGACCGATGTCCT
>JALFGC010000098.1 GCA_022777485.1 Bacteroidales bacterium | reverse complement strand
AACTACACCTCCCACGGCTGCAAAGACATACAGTTCTGCAAGAATGCCATCCTTATCAACCAGCACCTGCTGGACTACAAACGTGCGTTCGTGGATATGGTGATTAACTCTGCGCGTTGGTACTCGGTGGCGGCACCCTTGCAGAGCATGTACTCAGGCGACTTCTTCATCCCCCACAGCGGCAAATACACGGGCACATGGAAGAACTTGGAGTCTTCGCGTCCGTTTGAGGTGGAGCCCTTCCGAGGCATGCGCACAAGCGATGCAGCCTACGCCTTTGCGGTGGCATACTACAACAAGTCCGTCAATGTTTACCATTCGGTGGACAACGCCTCCACTGTGCTGTCTGCCAAGACGGCTGCCTTTGCGCGCTCGAACGCGATGAACGAGGAACTGAAAGCAGGCACCGGTCTGCAGGTGCGCGGCTACGGTCCGGGAGACGATGGCGAAGAGTTGGTGGTGCGCCTGCCTAAAAAAGATGAGAAGTACTACTATTACTACACGGACGGTAGCCCAAGCACCAAGTGCGACGCTATCGCAAACCGCAACATGGGCTACTCCTTTGCCTTCACGCCCGCTGCGAAGGACACCACCATGACTATCACGCTCACCAATGCGCAGCCGAGCGAGTACTTCCTCTTCGGTAACCCCACGATGGCATATATCGATATGGAGCGTTTTTGCACCGACAACCTGGGCATAGAGAAGATGTTCCAATACATGAACGGCACCACATGGATAACGGTGTCTCCGAATACGGGCACAGGTGCGTTCGATGACCGCTTGGTGGCACCCATGCAGTCGGTGTTGCTGCGTGCGCTCTCCCCGGCGACTACGCTCACGCTCCGGCTGAAGCCCTCGCACCTGACGGGACTGGTGCAGACCGACTACAGCGAGGACAACTACATGCCCTCCTACAAGCCTGCCCGCGCGGCGGCACCCGCGAGGGAGATAGGCTGGGGAGAGGCCACGCCTGCCGTGATGGACATAGCGCTCTACACCCCGCTCGCGGACTACGAGAACCAAGCCTATGCCACCGCCTTCGCCGCCCTGGCGACCAACAGCGGCGCGAGCGACGACTACGTACAGGACGAGGATGTGCCTTTCCTATCCTCGGGGATTGAGACGGCAGACGATGTGGTGGTGTCGCCGCTGAATATCTACACGCTCTCAGGAGAGCAGACCCTCATGGCGGATATCCGCCGCGAGGTGAGCATTATCCCCATCGGCATGGTCGTCAGCGACGAGATACGCGAGGACTACGACAGCCTCTACCTCTCTTTCCGACTCTCGACCGCATGGCGCGACGAGTGCTACCTCTGCGACAACCTCACGCACGCGCGCGTTCCTATATGGAATGATACGCGGGTGAAAGTGCCGGTACCTGCCGCCAACCACGAAATGCGCTACTACATCGAAGGACCCGCCTATCTCCCTGCCGGTCCCGATACCCCCACCGACAACGAGAACTACGGAAATAACGGAAATAACGGAAATAACGAAAACTACGCAAAGGTACAAGTATATACCCCCGCACCGCAGACTGTTATCATCGTGGCAAACTCCTCGATACAACAAGTCCGCATCTTCGACATTACCGGTCGCCCCCTCATCACAAACTCTCCCTTTAAGGGAGATTTAGAGGGTCGTAAGGGAGATTTAGAGGGTCATAAGGGAGATTTAGAGGGTCTCTCCCCCGTCCTCACCCTCTCCGTACCGAGCGGTATCGCCATCGTCGAGACCACTCTCTTTAACGGCACCGCCACGCGCACCAAACTCCTCGTACCATAAGGGATAAACACATATACACAGACGCCTGCATACCGCTCCGACGGATATGCGGGCGTCTGCTGTTGCAAGCCATAAACGAAAATACGAAGAAAATAGGATGCCGGTATTGCATATATCGAAAAAAAGCAGTACCTTTGTCCCCGATTTGCTGATAGCAGATTGATATAAATAGTAGGTATCAGGAGTAACGCCCTGATTGAAAAGGGAATACGGTGAGAATCCGTAACAGACCCGCTGCTGTGAGTCCGCACTACGCTTGAAACAGGAAGTAGTGTTGTTCGCGAGAAAAAGCCACTGATACAGGTCAACTGTATTGGGAAGGTAGCGAAAGAGGACAAGTCAGAAGACCTGCCTATTGTTTGTTCGCACAATGCTTTCGAGGAATAGAGCAGCGAGGTCTCCTTTTTCATGCAGTTCGTCTTATCGCCACCGAGGCGGTAGAGAGGTGTGGCTTGGTAATCTATTCTCGAAACAAAGGGAGTAGATTTTTTTATTCACCATAAACACAAACGTACACATAATGAAAAAGAGATTCTTTTGGAGGGCACTTGGCGTGTTGTTGCTAAGTCCCGCTCTGCACCTTCAAGCAGAGGATGTCTTGATGCCTCAACTGGGGAAACAGGTGGTGGAAGTAGCCGCCGACCAAGTCTTAACCTACTATGATTACAAGGGTACGGAAAGCATGCCCGCCACCACTGCGGGAAGTGCTTTCGCAACCACTATCTTCAAACCTGCGCAGACGGGCTACGCCGTGCGTATTGAGTTTCAGGAGGTGGAGATTAAGACCTATAGTGCATCTTACAATGCCTACCTGAAGATTTATGATGGCGTATTTGATACGCTGAGCGTAACCTATCCGACGCAGGCGAGCAGCGTAACGGCAATCGGTTTCCCGCATACTACCGCGCAACTTGATAGCCTTGTAGGTACCTATACCCATCTGTCCTACACTTCCACGGACCCGGAGGGGGCACTGTCTGTCTGCCTGCAATTCAAAAACCCCAATACCAGCAAGGGATGGGTGGCAACGGTTAGTTGCATTGAGGTAAAGCCGATGGAGGTTAAGGAGGCTGTGGCTGACTACACGCAGGTGGATACCGAGTTGTATCCCAATGAGCAGGCGGTGAGCCTTGCCGCCCTCCGTATCACCACAGAGGGTCTTACGCTTGCGGCTACGCTCCAAACGGTCTCGTTCACCCTTGCGGGGGAGGGTATCTTCCAACCCTCTGCGCTGCGTCTCTATGCCGGCAGTGCTTCGCGTACTGCCGCGTTGTCGGAGATAGACGCCACCCTGACGGAGACGGACGGACAGTACACCTTCACCCTGACCGACTATGTGCTGGCTTCCGGCGATAACTACTTCTGTATAGGCGGCGATGTGTTGCCCGCTGCACCTTTCCATGCTGTTTCCGCCCTCACGCTCACGGGCATACAGACCTCACAGGGCATTCTCTCCTTGTCCGGCTCTGCTGCCTCGCAGACCGTAGCCGCTATGGTGCTGATGGCGAACGGCAAACAGCAACTGTCGGTCTCGCAGCCCGTCTTGCTCTATGACGATGGCGGACCGGAGGGAAAGATATCCAACAATTTTGAGGGTACCTATACATTCCTCCCGACTACTCTCGGCAGCAAGGTGGCTATTGACATGCGCAATATCAGCATTTTCTATACCTCTTCCGCCGTGAGTGTGGGCAATCAAGACATCTTGGCGGTCTATGACGGTATGGAAGCCGTTGCCGATAGCCTGCTGTATGTAGTTCAAGCCGAGAAGTTGGACAGTCTTATCCTGCATAGTACGGCGAAGAGCGGTGCCCTCACGGTCTATTTGAGGAGCAAGACTCCGTCTTCCTACTATCAAGGCGATGGTTTCAAGGCGACATTGAGTGAGTTTGTGCCGCAAGCCATGGTAGTGGAGTCTGCTGCTGTCAATAAGCCGACCTCAACCCCCGCGGCATGCAGCACAGCCGTCGAAGCACTTGCTTTCACACTCAAGGCGCAACATACGGAGCCGGCGCTCGTGCCCGCCTCTTTCACCTTCACCACCGATGCTACCTACCCGCGGATAGCCAAAGCCGCGCTGTTCTATGGCAACAAGCAAGTAGGCGAAGCGGCGGTTGCTGATGATACCTTCACCATCCGACCGACGGAAGGCTTCCCGCTCCGCGAGGGAGATAATACTTTCCGCCTGCTCATAGACCTTGCCTGCACGGCACAAACGGGCGAACAGGTGGCGGTGAACATCTCCTCCGTATCTTTCACAAACGGCTCTACCTACACCGACTTTGAAAATCCCGAGGGCACATTGACTATCAAGAACACTGCCTATTCCGAATGCGGTAGCAAGACTATCGAGGTGCTGGGCGACTGGCAGTTCACCCACACCGTTGCCTCCGCATATAGCAGCAACTACTATGCCGAGCAGTGCGACCAGACTACCACGTTCCTTCCTACCACCGCGGGACATATCATCGAGATGGACTTTGCCGATTTTGCTGTGTATTATAGTTCTTCTTCTTACTATGGCACCAAAGCCAAGTTCCAAGTCTATGCCGGTAGCGACACTTCCGGCGACCTCCTCTGGGCGGCAGATGCTACTAACTGTACCACAGGACCCGGTAAGGTGCGCTCTACGGCGCCGGACGGCGGGCTGACCATTGTCTTCAACCCAAATACCATATCTTCTTACTACACCAAAGCCGGTTGGCATGCCACGGTGCGCGAGTACCTACCCGAGCCCATGCAGGTAGGTACGCCCGTGTTGACTTTGCCGGAGCAGCAGGCGGCGCTTACGCGTAATCTGCTTCATACCCCGTTGCTGGACATCTCCTTGCCTACCACGGGAATGCTTAATCCGCTTGCTTTCACGCAACTGACTGTAACATTGGCGGAGGAGACGGTTGCTGCACTCGACTCGCTTCTGCTGTTGCGCAACGGAGAAGTCCTTGCGCAAGCGAAGGTGCAGGCAGGGCAGACGCAGGTCGTTCTGTCGCTGAGCGACTGCACCTTGCTCGAGGGCGAGAATACCTTCACGCTCGCGGCGAATATCGCTGCTGATGCTCCTTTTGGTAGCTATGTCTCTCTCGCGGCACTCTCTCTCCGCGTCGGCGACCAAACGCTTCAGCCGGTGATGCCTGTCAATGCGCGACCGATAGTGAATATCTATTGCCTCCAAACAGACTACCGCAAGGTGGAAGTAGGCGACCAACCGCTTACGTTCTACGATGCGGAAGGACCTGAAGGCAACCTCACGCAGTACGCAAAAGGGGCGGTAACCTTTGTGCCGACCGTCCCCAATACGGCTATTCAGTTGCGTTTCATCCGATGGGACATCAACGGTGCTGACGCTTTTTATGTGTACTATGCGGACAGCGTTCAGACGGCTGCCGACCTGACCTTGTACAACTCTACCCAAGACCTGCTCGCCCGCGAAATCGTGTCCGAGTCGGAGTCGGGGGCACTGACGATACGCTTTGCGGGCTCTTATAACTCGAAGCTCAACACGGGGTGGGAGGTAGAGGTCTCCTGCCATGCCCTCACGGCGCTGCAACTGGACTCTGTGGTGATCAGCAATGCTTCCGCCGGTGTGGCTACCAAGGGGAGCACCGATGTGCCGATGCTGCAAATAGCGGTCTGCCTGTCAGGGGATAGAGGAAGCATACAGGTGGAGCAATTTAACCTGACGGGGCTGAGTGATGATATTACTCCTGTCCTCTATTATACAGGTAGCGGTAACACCTTTGCCAATACCACGGCGTTCGATGCCCACGCTCCGCTTACTCGCAAAGGAACTTACTATTATTGGGCGGCGCTCAACATCGACTCTGATGCACAAGAAGGAGTGCACACGCTTGCGTGCGAGAGTGTGCAGATAGACGGCATCGCGGTAAGCCCACAACAGACGGCACTTGCCTCGCTGGACATCATCAGCGGTATGCACGGCACCTATCGCATAGGCGACAGCGAACAAGCAGACTTCCCTACGATACAGTCTGCCGTGGACGCACTGGCGATAGGGATAGACGGTGCAGTAACATTCCAAATAGAAAGCGGCACATACAACGAGTGCGTCCGCATTCCTGAACTGACAGGGCTCTCTGCGACCAACACGCTGACTATTGAGTCCCTGAGCGGCAACAGGGAAGATGTGCAGATTCATTACGAGTCCTACTCTTCTGCTTACGGCGAAGAATACGGTGTATTCAATATCTTAGGCGCGGACTATGTTACTCTGCGCCACCTCACCTTCTACACCTCCTGCACTTCGTTTGCCGGCATCGTCTTCGTGGGCAATATCAGCCGCTACATCACGCTGCAAGACTGCTATCTGCATGCGCCGCTCGTGGATAGCGGAACCGACAGACTGCGGCTGGTCTATACCAAGGCAAACAATGCGGAGAACCAGAACAACGACTACTTCACGCTTACCGACTGCCTGCTCGAGGGCGGATATATCGGACTCTATCTGGGGGGCACATCGTATGTCAGTTATACCCCCGAGACGGGGGCTGTCGTGTGCCGAAACACTTTCCGCAATCAGGGGAACCAAAGCCTTTATGTCCCGTCCGAGAGCAACATCACCATACAGGGCAACTCTTTCTACAACGATGCCACTACCAAGGCGGACTTCAAAGCGATGGACTTGAAACTGTACGATGGCGGAGATATCAGTGCCAACTATATCTACCTCGCGTTGACCAACTATGCCGAGGCAATCTACCTGCGCAATGTGGAGAATACCGCTCTCACACCCACGCGCCTCTACAACAATGCCGTCTGCATCGAAGGTTCACGGAGTACAAGTACGTCTTACGGGCTCAGCCTCACGCAGGTGGCGAAGTATCTTGATGTAGCCAACAACACCTTCTACACTGCCTGCTCCAATGCAGTGCCGATGATTGTGAAGAAAGCCCCCGTGCAACTGCAAGTGCGCAACAATATCTGCTACAACGATAGCAACGGATTGGCTTGGCAGATGTCGGGTACTTGGAGCGATAGTGTCCGCTTTTGTACGAACCTGCTTTACACCCGCGGCACCACGCTCGCACGGCTGAGTGCGGACGACATACCTGCACTGAGCGACTGGGCAACCGCTGTGGGCGATATGACGACTATCTCAGAACAGGTAGCATTCCGCGATAGCACACTCAACCTCACCGCACAAGGTAACCTGCAAGCGGCGGAACCTATATCCTACCTGACGACCGATATCGTGGGGACAAGTAGAGCCGCCACACCCACCATCGGCGCTTATGAGTGGATTGCAGGTACTGAGACCACTATCGGGCAAACCGATGACTCAGAAGAGAACACCACCCGCGGCATGATACGCAAAGTGCTGCGAAACGGGCAACTCTACATCATCCGCTCCGACAAGCAGTACGACCTGCTGGGTAGAGAACGATAGTCTCACGGTGCGGGCAGGTACCTCGGTGCTCGTACCCCCACCGATACACCTGATAAGACGGGGACGGAAAGGAATAGTACGATTGTTAAGATTGCCTCCGTCGTCGCTTTATCGGGTGTTTTTCGCGGGTCTATCGCGGGTCTACCGCGGGTCTACCGCGGGTCTACCGCGGGTCGATAGCGGGGAAATAACGCACCAAAAATGTACTTTTGTTAAGAATAAGCATTTTGTGGCGGCGGGGCAGCGGGGCGGCTGTTTCTATAAACTCACCCGCGCGCGTGCACACATATATATTTTAGGAAACAGCCGCCCCACTGCCCCACTGCCCCAAAATACCACATGTTACAAGCCTGCTTCGAGGCGTAAAAGGTGTTCCGAAAGGCTGTTTGTACACCGCAAAAAGCAAAAAAATAAGGGAAAATGCATTTTTTTTGCGAAATTATTTGGTCATATCAAAAAAAAGCAGTACCTTTGCACCGCTTTTCCGCCGAACAGGATTTTCTGCACGACGCGAACGGGAAACATGACCGCCTCTTTAGCTCAGTTGGTCAGAGCACGTGATTTGTAATCTCGGGGTCGTTGGTTCGAATCCGACAAGAGGCTCAGGAAAGAAACATGAACTTTGAAATAATGGTATAGGGGTGTGTTCCAGAGTGGCCAAATGGGGCAGACTGTAAATCTGCTGTCTCTCGACTTCGGTGGTTCGAATCCATCCGCACCCACAAGAAAGCTTCGCTGTACGAGGGCTTTGTCGTAAGCGCTTCGCTGTAAGAAAGCTTCGCTCTTGCGGAAATAGCTCAGTCGATAGAGCACTAGCCTTCCAAGCTGGGGGTCGCGGGTTTGAGTCCCGTTTTCCGCTCACAAATCTTATAACCCTGTATCACAGGGACGCAGAGGTCGGTTCGACCGAGATCTTCTCGGTTGGGTGGGGTGAGAACTGACCGATGCTGTTGCTAATGTAGCTCAGTGGTAGAGCGCATCCTTGGTAAGGATGAGGTCGCGGGTTCAACTCCCGCCATCAGCTCAAAAACAGGACGCTGCCCTCCTATCCCGCAGCGGGATGAAGGGTGAGTTTTTGTATCAAAAATAAGGCGTAATAAGACAACAACAAGTTATTAACGTTAATAAAATTATTGTATTACTATGGCAAAAGAGAAATTTGACCGCTCGAAACCGCACGTTAACATCGGTACCATCGGTCACGTTGACCACGGAAAAACTACTCTTACCGCTGCTATCTCGTTGGTTCTCCACAAGAAGGGCTTTGGTAGTGAGGAGGTTAAGTCGTTTGACCAAATCGACAACGCTCCCGAGGAGAAAGAGCGTGGTATCACTATCAACACTGCACACATTGAGTACGAAACTGCTAACCGCCACTACGCACACGTAGACTGCCCGGGCCACGCTGACTATGTCAAGAACATGGTAACCGGTGCTGCTCAGATGGATGGTGCTATCATCGTAGTTGCTGCTACCGACGGTCCTATGCCCCAGACCCGTGAGCACATCCTGCTCGCTCGTCAGGTGAACGTTCCCCGCTTGGTTGTTTTCATGAACAAGTGCGATATGGTAGACGACGCAGAGATGCTCGACCTCGTTGAGATGGAAATGCGTGAACTCCTCTCGTTCTATGAGTTCGATGGCGACAACACTCCTATCATCCGTGGTTCTGCTCTCGGTGCATTGAACGGTGTGCCTGAGTGGGAAGACAAGGTAATGGAGCTCATGGATGCTGTTGACAACTGGATTCAACTTCCTCCGCGTGCTATCGACAAACCTTTCTTGATGCCTGTTGAGGACGTGTTCTCTATCACCGGTCGTGGTACTGTTGCTACCGGTCGTATTGAGACGGGTGTCGTAAAAGTAGGTGATGAGGTTCAGCTGATCGGTCTCGGTGCAGAGGGCAAGAAGTCTGTCGTAACCGGCGTTGAGATGTTCCGCAAACTCCTCGACCAAGGTGAGGCTGGTGATAACGTAGGTCTGCTCCTCCGTGGTATCGACAAAGACGAAGTTCGCCGTGGTATGGTCCTCACTCACCCGGGTGTTGTTAAACCCTACAGCGAGTTCAAGGCTTCTGTTTATATCTTGAAGAAAGAGGAAGGTGGACGTCACACTCCGTTCCACAACCACTATCGTCCTCAGTTCTACATCCGTACCATGGACGTTACCGGTGAGATTACACTCCCCGAAGGAACTGAGATGGTAATGCCGGGCGATAACCTCGAGATCCAAGTGAAACTGATCTATCCGGTAGCTTGCTCCGAAGGTCTGCGTTTCGCAATCCGTGAGGGTGGTCGTACCGTAGGTTCCGGCCAAATCACCAAACTGATTGACTAATCAGTA
>JALFGC010000070.1 GCA_022777485.1 Bacteroidales bacterium | reverse complement strand
CTGACGATGTCGGCTGCCAATGTAGCAGAGGGCAGGTCGTCGGCATTGTCGATAAGCGAAGTGCCTCCGAAAGAGTGGGCGGAGAAGAGGATTTCGTCTTGCTTGAAATCGGTGGGTTTGAGCACCACGCGCACGCCGTTGCTCAGCAGCCACTCCGTGGTGCCCAGCGTCTCATTCTTGGTGGTCTTCTTGATACGCCCTGCTTTGGGGGCTTTCTCCACAAGGGTGGTGCGTACAGCCTCCTCCGCGGGTGCTTCAATGGCAAGGTTGTGCATAGCGGCTAAGCCCTCGCGCAGTTCCGCCTCGGTAGGCAGGTCGGCGTTGTCGGGGGCTGTGATAGACACGATGACATTCTCATCGGTTACCAACTGCTGCGCCATGCCGTTGATAGAGGTGATGTCGAGCATTGGCAGGAGTTGTTGCAGGGTCTCGTATTCCCATGCGATACCCGGGATGACTTCGCCGTCCAAGAAATGGCGGATGTACTCTTGGGTGTAACTGATGTTGCGGTTGGTGTTGCGCTCGTTGTAGTACTTCTCATAAGCGGCTAACTTCTCGGTCTTCACGCGCTCCAACTCGGCATTGGTGAAGCCATAGCGGCGCATCTTCTCCAGTTGGAAGAGGAGGTCGGCATAGGCTTTCTTCTCTTGCCCCGCCTTGGCAACATAGACTGCTAAGAACTGGTCTTTCTCTTTCACTAACTCGCCGTAATAAGAACCGCCGCCAACGAAAGAGGCATTGGGGTCCATGGAGAGTTCCTCCACACGATGGTCGAACATATCGCAGATGAGCGAGTTGGCGATATCCACCACATACGCCACATCGGTACCGCGGAGTTCGCGGGGGAGGGGTTGCTTCTTGTAGGTCAGTTCGATGCGGGTAACCTGTGCTTCGTTGTCGGTCACCACGGCAATGATAGGCTCTTGGTTGTCGTCCACGGAGTAGAGAGGACGCTCGCCGCGGTTCTCGCGTGCCGGCACATCTGCCCACAGGGCTTTTATCTTCGCCTCGATGGCATCCACATCAATATCACCTACCACTACAATGGCTTGGTTATCCGGTCCGTACCATTTCTTATAGTACGCGCGCAGGGCGTCGTAGGCGAAGTTGTTAATCACTGCCGTGTCGCCAATCACATCTCGCTTGGCGTATTGGCTTCCCGGGTACATCAGCGGGTTGAGGGCTTTCCACATACGGCGGTTGGCATCTGCACCCGTGCGCCATTCCTCGCGGATGACACCGCGCTCGGCATCTATCTCCTCGGGGAGGAGGAGCAGTCCGCAAGCCCAGTCGTGCATGACGAGCAGGGCGGAGTCGATGATGCCTTCGCGCGTGGTGGGCACATCGGAGAGGCGATAGACTGTCTCATCCAATGCCGTGTAGGCGTTGATGTTACCGCCGAAGTTCACGCCGATGGACTCGAAGTAGTTGATGATACCCTTGCCCGGGAAGTGCTGCGTACCGTTGAATGCCATGTGCTCCAAGAAGTGCGCGAGACCGTTCTGGTCGTCCTCTTCGAGGATAGCGCCTACGGCTTGGGCGATATGGAACTCGCAACGCTGCTTGGGATACTCGTTGTGGCGGATGTAGTAGGTCAGTCCGTTGTCCAGATGTCCTACGCGTACTGCGGAATCAATGGGCACGGGCGTGGGCGCCTGCGCAAAGCACATTGCGCTTACCAAGCACAATAGTGCGAGAGATAGTTTGGTTTTCATAAGAGAGGACCCCCTCCAACTCCCCCTACAAAGGGGGAGAGTAAGTGGGTATTTAATGGTTGGTTATTAATTATTGACAGCGAGTTGTTGCTGTTGTCTTTCTGCGAGGATGGCTTGCTGGTGGGCTATTTGCGCCTCTCGGTCGGCTTGACGGAGGGCGTCCACTTGTGCCTTTGGCAGGGGCTTGGTCTGCATGATGTCTTTGTAGATGAGCAGCGTAGCCCATGCGTCGGTGGAGGCGTAGCGTGCCTGGTCGGGCGTGAGGTGTGAGTTCTCCCAATTGGTGAGTTGTTGGGCTTTGGAAATCTTTCTTCCAAAGCAGATAGCGAAGATTTTCTGCAAGCCCATGTCGAGGATACCATATTTGGAGACGATGGTTTGCAAGTCAATGCAGTTGGCGGGCTTGAAGTCTCGACGGCGTCGGAGCCCCGCTATGTCGTCTTTGAAGGCAAGTCCCACCTTGGTTATTTTGGGGTTGGCGAAGATGTCCGCCAAGGCTTGCGGCATGCCTACGTGGGTAAGGCGGAAGAGGTAACAACGCTCTTCGGTGGCGATTTGCAGGAGGGCGGTGGGGTAATGCACGCCGCGGGTGAAACTGGGTCGGGACTCTGTATCGACACCGATAGCGTTCTGTTTGGATAGGTATTTGACCGCCTCCTCTACTTTCTCGGGCGTGTCCACCACAATGACCTCTCCGCCGAAGGCCGCCAGCGGGAGCCATTGGATGAGGTCTTTGGAATAATGGTGTATGTAGGAGTTCTCTTTTAAGGGCATGATTTGTTAGTGGTTAGTGGTCAGAGGTCAGTGGTTAGTGCATGCAGCGGGCGCATTACATCCACGAGTTTCTGTCCCCAATGTTCTTGGAAGGCAAGGAGACAGGTGCGGACGGCGTCGTTCATGACTGCTTCGTTGTTCGTTTGGAAGTTCGCCGCCATATCTTTGAGTTCTTGGTAGATATCGGCGAGGTGCTCGGAGATGAAGGCGGTGATGGGCTCGTCGCTATAGCGCATGTCCTCGAGGAATACTTCGAGGTAGGCGTCGTCGGTGCCGAGGAGCGTTTTGACACCCGCTTCCACATAGCGATAGTCGTCTTCTTGGACAAACCGTTGCGTCTCGCCGTCCAGCAGTTCGTCGGGGATTTCGAGCATGCGTGCTTTGACATAGAGCAGGGGGAGGGAACAGCACATGCGTTGCAGGAAATCGTCCCGCTCCAACTCCGTCGTGTGCTCCAAAATGAGGCATAACTGCACTGCCTCGGTAACGAACGAGATGGTCTTATCTTGGTAAACAAAAGGGTTCTCCATACATTATAGGATATTTTCAGCCTGCAAAGGTACTGCTTTTTTTTTGATTATGCAAGAGATGGTATAAAAAAGCGTATTTCTACCTTATTCTCTCTGCAAGGGTAGTGTAAGGGTATTGTAAGGGTAGCGGAATCACCTAAGAATCACCCAAGAATCACCCAAGAATCACCCAAGTTTGTCGGCTTGAACACCGCTATTGTTTTGAGAGAGGAATCGTGTGGTTATGCTTTGCGAATTTTCTCGGTGAAGAGGAGCCAGAGTGCGAAGAGCATGATGTAGAAGAGGTACTTGAAGACATAGGTGTGGAGGATTTCGAACCATGTGGGGTGAGCCTCAATAAGCATGGCGATGGCGGCAATGCGTGCGATGTTGAAGAGGTAGATACAGAGCCATCCGAGCGGAATGAACCACGTCTTGTGCTTCCATCCGCCGTGTGTCGTCAGCAGCAGGCAGAGCCATATGAAAGACTGCTTGAGTGCGGTGCAACTCCATACGATTCGCAGTGCGCTTCCGGAGGCGAAGCGGATGGTGTGGGGGTCGGTCATGTAGGCAGTATCTCGGAAGATGGATATGAGGGCATAGACCGCGCGTGCGATATGGTCGTTCATGACCTTGAATGGGCAAGAGATGTCGAAGGTCTGCCAGAGCAGCACCTGTGTGCTGCCGTCATCGCCCGTGATGGACCATTTCCATGCGTAGTTGGCGACCAGCAGTGTGATGGCAAAAGCGAGTATGTCCTTATATTCTTGTCTTAGCATAGGGCACTAAGTCAATGGGGCAGAAGTCCTTGTCTTGGTACTTGAAGTACGCTGCCTGGCAGACCATCGCGGCGTTGTCGGTGGTGAAAGAGAAAGGCGGGATGAAGACCTGCCATCCGTAGCGCTTGCCGTAGTCGATGAATGCTTGTCGCAGGGCACTGTTGGCGCTGACGCCTCCAGCGACGGCGACCTGCTTGATGCCGAGGTCTTTGGCGGCTTTCTTGAGTTTGCGCATGAGGATATCCACGACGGTGGTTTGCAGTGAGGCGCACATATCCTCTTTGAGGTTCGGCACTTGCTTTGCCAGTTCGTCCACGCTCTCGACGCCATGCTCGCGTAGCATGTCGCGGAGGGTGTAGAGGAAAGATGTCTTTAAGCCCGAGAAAGAGTAGTCGTAGGCAGGTAGATTGGGCTTTGCAAAGGGGTAGGCGTCGGGTTTTCCGTCTTTGGCGAGTCGGTCAATCCACGGTCCTCCCGGGTAGGGCAATCCGAGCACTTTGGCGCACTTGTCGAAGGCTTCTCCTGCTGCGTCGTCGATGGTCTGTCCGATGATTTGCATATCGTTGTAGGCTTTGACCAAGACAATCTGGCTATTTCCTCCGCTGACCAAGAGGCAGAGGAAGGGGAAGGAAGGGACTTGTTTGTCGGTCTCTGCCTCGGTGCGGACGAAATGCGCCAAGACATGCCCTTGGAGGTGGTTGACTTCAATGAGGGGAATGCCCAACGAGAGTGCAAGCCCTTTGGCGAAGGATGTTCCGACGAGCAGGCTTCCCAAGAGTCCCGGTCCTCGGGTGAAGGCGATGGCGGAGAGTTCTTGCTTGTCCACGCCTGCGCGCTTGAGCGCTGTATCCACCACGGGCAGTATGTTCTGCTGGTGGGCACGGCTTGCCAACTCGGGGACTACGCCGCCGTATTCTTCATGCACCTTCTGCCCGGCAATGACATTGCTGAGCAGGATTCCGTCTCGTATCACCGCTGCCGAAGTATCGTCGCAACTGGATTCTATGGCTAAAATGGTAATCACAATTAGGTATTTTCGTAGTTTATGTTGTTTCCGTATTTTGCGTAGATTCTGTTGTTTTCGTTGATTTCGTTACGAAAACAGCGGCAAAGTTACTACTTTTTTTGGATATATGAAAAAAAAGTTGTAATTTTGCGTCGTTTTTCGAGTGTCAATATGATTTTATACTTCTGTCTTATCTACATAGCCGCTTTTTTCGGCCATCGGAAAGCGCGTTTGCTGGTGCAAGGTCAGCGTGAGACACAGCGGCGGCTCCGCGAGGGCAGCAATATATATAGGGATTGTATTTGGTTTCATGCCGCTTCGGTGGGTGAGTTCGAGCAGGCTCGTCCGATAATAGAGCGCCTGAAAGCCGAGCAGCCCCAGCAGAAGGTTCTGCTGACATTCTTCTCTCCGTCGGGATATGAGATGCGCAAACACTACGACAAAGCCGACTTTGTGCTGTATCTTCCGTTTGCTACTCGTCGCAATGCGAAGCGGTTTGTGGAGGCGGTATGTCCGAGGAAGGTTATCTTTGTGAAGTATGAGTTTTGGCCTGCCTATTTGCGTTTGTTCAAGCAGAAACGCATACCTGCATACAGTATTTCTGCGATATTCCGTCCGACGCAATTGTTCTTCCGCCCGTGGGGGAAGGCGTATTTGGACTTGCTGCTTTGTTTTCGGCATATCTATGTGCAGGATAGCGAGTCTTTGCGTTTGCTTCAGTCGCACGGGATAGCGCATTGCTCTGTGGCGGGGGACACGCGTTTCGACCGTGTGAACTATCTGGCAACGCATGCTGCGGCTCCCGATGGGGCGTTGTTGCCTTTTGAAATGCCGAAGAAGTTGTTGGTGGCGGGTAGTACCTGGCCGCAGGATGAGGCGCTGCTGGCACGGTATGTGGACAGCCATCCGGATGTGTCGCTGCTGGTGGTGCCGCATGAAATAACGGATAGTCATCTGCATGAAATCTTCCAACTGTTCCATGGTCGGTATCTTTGTTTGAGCGAAATGGAATGTCATCGGCACCTGACTCCTGCTCCACGAGTCGTTGTGGTGGATAAAATGGGGTTGCTCTCTCGTTTGTATCGCTATGGGCAGGTGGCGTATGTCGGCGGAGGCTTCGGCGCCGGTATTCACAATACCATAGAAGCCGCGGTGTATGGAATGCCAGTGGTGTTCGGACCTAAGTATCAGCATTTTAGAGAAGCCAAAGCACTGATTGCTGCAGGGGCAGGATTCTCGGTGAGAAACTATCAAGAGTTGGAGCGCGCGTTGGACAATTCTTTTGCGCATGCTGAGGCGTTGGGGCTCAACGCAAGGCAGTATGTGGAATCCGAACTCGGTGCTACCGATAAGATATACCAAGACCTTTTCAAAACTCGTAAATCCTAATTCATTATGGTATCTATTCCCAAAGGAACGCGCGATTTCTCCACGGTGGAGATGGCTCGCCGCAACTATATCTTCAACACCATCAAGTCGGTGTTCTCGCTCTACGGTTTTCGTCAGATAGAGACTCCGGCGATGGAGAATATGTCCACGCTGATGGGCAAATACGGCGAGGAAGGCGATAAATTGCTGTTTCGTATTCAGAACTCGGGCGAGAAGGCGAACACTCCTCCGGAGAAGGGTTTGCGCTATGACCTGACAGTGCCTTTTGCACGCTATGTGGTGCAGCATAGGGATGAGATACAGTTTCCCTTCAAGCGGTTTCAGATACAGCCGGTATGGCGCGCAGACCGTCCGCAGAAGGGGCGCTATCGGGAGTTCTATCAGTGTGATGTGGATGTGGTAGGTACCACTTCGCTCACCTGTGAGTTGGAGCTGATACAGATTGTGCAGGAAGTGTATCGCAGGTTAGGGATTCGCGTGTGCTTGCATATCAACAACCGCAAGGTGCTGGCTGGAATAGCAGAGGTGATAGGAGAGCCGGAGAAACTGGTGGATATCACGACTGCTATTGATAAGTTGGATAAGATTGGGCAGGAGAATGTCAACAAGGAACTGCTGGAGCGTGGATTAAGTGCGGAGGCTGTGGAAAAGATACAGCCGATTATGCAACTGAACGGCAGCAACATGGAGAAATTAGAGCAGTTGTCGAGTATCCTTGCTTCTTCGGAAGTGGGGATGGCGGGTGTTCGAGAACTGCAGACGATTTTCTCGCTGCTGCAAGCAACGGGCTTCGACGGAGAGAGTCTGCCGATAGAGTTGGACCTCACGCTCGCGCGCGGGCTCAATTATTATACGGGTGCTATCTTTGAGGTGAAGGCGTTGGATGTGCAGATAGGCTCTATCACGGGCGGCGGTCGGTATGACAACCTGACCGGTATCTTCGGAATGCCGAATGTGTCGGGCGTGGGGATATCGTTTGGTGCCGACCGAATCTACGATGTGCTTTCCGAGTGCCACCTATTCCCCGATGATCTCGGCTCAACGACGCAATTGCTGTTTGCAGTCTTTGGCGATGAGGAACTGCGTTATGCGCTTCGATGGGCGTTGGCACTGCGGCAGCAAGGTCTGCGTGTAGAGGTTTATCCTGAGCCTGCAAAGATGAAGAAGCAGATGGGATATGCTGACGCTAAGCAGATTCCGTGGGTTGCCATCGTCGGCTCGAATGAGATGGAGACGAACACGGTTATGCTGAAGAATATGTTAACGGGCGAGCAAACTCTCGTGTCCTTGGAGGCGTTGCAAGCCCAAATAGGCGGGTAATAGTGTTAAATGTGTATAATAATGTGTTAAAAATTAGCTTATTGAACGCTTATTCGGTGGGAAAACACTATCTTTGCACTGAATTTAGCTTAACAATTGGATTTGGTTTTTATTGGTTAGCAATCAAGGGATAGTAAGATGTCCTTCTAAAACATTTTCTTCCCTGCTGACATGAGTTGAGGCGGTGTCGTGAGACAGCGTCTCTTCTTATTTTGTGTTGCGATGGATTTGCGTCTCGGGATGTATGTTTGAGGGGGAGAGGATTGGGCGGGGAATCTTAACAATAGTACATTTTTTTTCATGATTGCCTTGCTGCCGACCCGCGAGAGACCCGCGGTAGACCCGCGAAAAATACACGGTAAGGTGAGGGCGGGGATAATCTTAAGAATCGTACTATTTTGGGCGATGAATGTGTGTGCCTATGTGGGACTTTGATTAGGTATGGAGGTAGTGCCCTCAAGAATTGTCCAAAAAAGAAAAATAGCGCACTTGGAAACTTAAAAAGTAAAAAAGTTTCCGATTTTTATGTTATGTAACATAGTTTGGCACGGTTATTGTCATAGAAGTAGGCAGTATGACAGATATGAAAGAAGAGATATTGAAAGTGGCGGCAGAGAAGATGCAAAATGTCGGTATTCGTTCGTTGTCGATAGATGATATTTGCAGGCTGCTGGGGATTAGCAAGAAGACTTTTTATGTCTATTTTGAGACGAAAGAGGCACTGGTGGAGGAGATGTTGCGTCGACAGGAGCAGATGATGACAGCCAAGGTGATGGAATCTGCTGATGGGAAGACGATAGCGCAGTTGGTGTCAGGTTGGATACAGACGGCACCGTTCTTGAAAGAGCATTTGCAGACACCGCCGCTGTTGTACGACCTGAAGAAGTACTACCCGCAGCAGTTTGAGCGTCATCAGCAGAATCTGCGGACATGGGTTTGCCGATTCTTGGAACGATTGTTCGCGCAAGGCATAGAGGAAGGATTCTTTCGAGCCGATTTGGATGTGCCGACGGCGTCTCTATTTATCTCGAATGTGCACCACAATATGGTGGAAGCGACGATAGAACATCCGGAGCGAATCGAAGAGGTGCAACGGGTCAACCGCCAAGCCATGGAGATAATCATGCGGGGGGTACTGACGCAGGAAGGGATGAACCAATTACGGATTATGAATTAAGTGCATTGCGTCTGTACAAAACTATTTTGTCCTTCATCCTTATATAAAAAGGAAATATACTAACCCAAACTATATAATTTTAGACAATGAAGAAACAATTATTTTCAGTACTGTTGCTTGCGCTGATGGTGAGTGCAAGTGCAGTGGCAGAAGACCATGTGATGGCAGCGACTCGTCCTGCGCAGAAGCGCGAGGTGCCTGCGGAGTTGAGCCTGAGCGTGGAGGAAGCACAGAACTATGCGGTAGAGGCCAATCGGTCGCTACGCAACTCGAGTATGGCTATCCAAGAGGCGTATGCTCAACGCTGGCAGACGATAGCACAGATGTTGCCGCAGGCGGATTTCTCGTGGCAGTTGCAGACAATGCTCGACACCGCAGGAAACGTGTATAAGATGAACTTCGGCGGTCAGAGCATGAGTATGCCCAACAGCACGATAGGAATCTCCGCCTCGATAGGTATCAACGGGCAAGCCGTGGTTGGTGCGCTGCTGAACAACGTAGCGATAGACATGCAGAAACTGGCTTACGAGCAGAACGAGTTGGATTTGCGTGCAAACGTGGTGTCGTCGTATGCATCGGTGCTGGTGATGCGCGATATCGTTACGCTGTTGGATAGTTCGCTTAGCAACGTGGAGCGTTTGGCAGAGATGACGCAGCGTTCGGTAGATGTGGGTGCCGCAGAGCAGACCACCGCTGACCAAATCAAGGTGCGTGTGAATGCGCTGAAGAACAGTATCAATAGCAACAAGCGGAATGTGGTGCTGGCGGAAAACTCGCTGAAAGTGTTGCTGGATGTGCCAGTGGAGACGCAACTGACGCTTACGACGACGCTGGACGATATGCTCTCGGCGGAGCAGGTGCTGAACTTGTTGGGCGAGGAGTTTGTGCTGGAGAACAATGTCTCGTATCGTCAGTTGGAGAAGAATGTGGATTTAGCAAAGAAGAATGTGCATATGGCAGCCTGGGCATACGGTCCGACCGTGGGCGTGGGCTACCAATACTCTCAGAAAGGCAATATCCCGCCGCAAGACGGCTTCCAATTTAATATGCAGCCGCCTCATGTTGTGGCAGTGAGCGTAACAATGCCGCTTTGGTCGTCTGGCAAGCGTGCGGCAGGAGTAACGGAGAAGAAGATTGCGTTGGAGAAAGCGCGCAACACGCTGGCAGAGACCACCGACCAACTTGGTATTCAGAACCAGCAATTGCGGTTTAACCTGCAGAACGCCTATGAGACCTACCTGAATGAGAAAGAGAACATTGATGTAACGCAGCGTGTGTTCCGCTCGACGACGAACAAATATCAGTACGGAGCGACCTCGAACCTTGAATTGGTGAACGCGAGCAACGATGTGATTAGCGCACAATCGACCTATGTGCAGGCTGTGCTGACGCTGGTGAACGCAGAACTTGAACTATCGAAATTCTTGAATAAGTAAATTAAAACCCAAACGAACAATATGAAGAAGATTAGTATTTTGGCGGCAGCCCTATTGATAATGGTGGGCTGCGGAAAACAAAAAGAGGCTACTACCAGCGGTAGTGGCGAAGGCGAGCGCGTAGAGGTGGTGGAACTGACTACGCTGCACCCCCGTGAGATTCAGCGCGAGATAACCGTTTCTTCGAACCTACAAGGCTATGAGACGGTGAATATCGCTCCGTCGCTGACGGGCAAGATAGAGCATATCTATGTGGAGGTAGGTGACAAAGTGCGCAAGGGCGACTCGCTGGTGCGCATGGACCAACAGCAGTATAAGACTACGGCGTTCACTATCGCAAACCTCGAGCGTGAGATGCAGCGTATGGAGGGCTTGATTCAGACGGGATCGGTATCGCAACAGCAGTACGACCAGATGAAGTTGTCGCTTGACCAGACGAAGGAGAGCTACAAGTTCATGCGCACGAACACGTATGTCCAAGCGCCTTTCACAGGCGTTATCTCTGCGAAGAACTACGAGGACGGCGAGTTGTACAGCGGTCAGCCGATTGTGGTGCTGACGCAAGTGAACAAACTGAAAACGCTGGTGGCTATTCCGGAGTCGTATATCCCGCAGGTGAAAGCCGGCATGCGTCTGTCGCTTCGCACGGAGGTGTATCCTGACCGTGAGTTCCCCGCTACGATAGAGGTGGTGTATCCGACGGTGGATGCCTCGAGCCACACTTTCCAAGTGAAGGTGGTGGTGAACAACGAGCAGGGGCTGCTCCGTCCGGGTATGTATGTGAATACCACGCTCGGTCTGGGGAAGATGAAGGTGATGACCGCGCCGTATCAGGCAGTGCTGAAACTGATTGGTGCGAACGACCGCTATGTCTTTATCAACAACAACGGTTATGCACAGCGTGTATCGGTTGAGATGGGACAACGCTTCGGCGATGAGGTGGAGATTTCCGCACCGGAGATAGTAGAGGGCGTGGAACTCGTAACGAAAGGTGAGGCTCGTCTGGTGGATGGCGTGAAAATCAGATATTAAACCTAAAAACGAAACTAAGATGGCTATATATAAGACAGCGGTGCAAAAGCCCGTTACCACAGCCCTTATCTTCTTGGCTGTGATAGTGATAGGTGTGTTCAGTTACCTGCAACTGCCTATCGACCAGTTCCCTGAGATGGACCCGCCGTATGTAACGGTGATGACGACCTACCCGGGTGC
>JALFGC010000024.1 GCA_022777485.1 Bacteroidales bacterium | reverse complement strand
AGTATCTGCCTTGGAGCGAACTGACCTTCGAGAGCTTCTTACCCAATCCAAAGACTCAAATTCTTCCAATCAAAATGTCAAAGAACAAACGTTATTTAACGATTTATAAATTTAATGCGAAATTTATCGCAACAGTACTAATGAATAATTAACGATAATTAACGGAGAACTATGGAATATAATTTTCAGGAAATAGAGAAGAAGTGGCAGCGGGAGTGGGCGGAAAAAGGTATCTACCGCGTGAGCAACGAGAGTGATAAGCCGCACTACTATGTGCTGGATATGTTTCCTTATCCTTCGGGAGCGGGATTGCATGTGGGACACCCGTTGGGGTATATTGCAAGCGATATTTACAGCCGCTACAAGCGTCTGCAAGGCTTCAATGTGTTGCACCCCATGGGTTTTGACTCCTATGGTCTGCCCGCGGAGCAGTATGCCATCCAGACGGGACAACACCCTGAGAAGACCACGATGGCGAACATTGAGCGGTATATCGACCAATTGAAGAAGATAGGCTTCTGCTACGACTGGGACCGCGAGGTGAAGACCTGCGACCCGAGTTTCTACCATTGGACGCAGTGGGCGTTCGTGAAGATGTTTCATTCATACTACGACACGGTGCAGCAGAAGGCACGCCCTATCAGCGAGTTGGTAGCGCAGTGGGAGCAGAACGACCCCACGTGGAAGACGCTTTCGGAAGCGGAGCAGCAAGCGCGCCTGATGGAGCACCGTATCGCCTATCTGGCAGACACGAAGGTAAACTGGTGCCCCGCATTGGGTTGCGTATTGGCGAACGATGAGGTGAGCGAAGGTTTGTCTGTTCGCGGTGGGCACCCTGTGGAGCAACGGGTAATGCGTCAATGGTGCTTGCGCGTGAGCGCGTACGCGTCTCGTCTATTGGAGGGGCTGGATAGGATAGACTGGTCGGATAGTTTGAAAGAGACACAGCGTAACTGGATAGGTCGCTCCGAAGGAGCAGAGATGCAGTTTGCCATCAAGGGGCAGGACGCGCCTTTCACGATTTTCACCACCCGTGCAGACACCGTCTTCGGCGTTACCTTCATGGTGCTTGCGCCGGAAAGCGAGTATGTGCAGCGTGTGGTAACAGCAGAGCAACGCGAGGAAGTGGAGGCGTATTTGGATATGGTGAAGCACCGCACGGAAAGAGAGCGTATCGCAGACCGCAAAGTAACGGGTGTGTTCACCGGTTCGTATGCCATCAACCCGCTGACGCATGCGGAGATACCCATCTATATCAGCGACTATGTGCTGAGCGGTTACGGCACAGGTGCCATCATGGCAGTGCCTGCGCACGACAGCCGCGACTACGCGTTTGCTAAGCATTTCAACCTACCTATCATCCCGCTGATAGAGGGTGCCGATGTGAGTGAGCAGAGTTTCGATGCCAAAGAGGGCGTGATGATGAACTCCGGCTTCCTAAACGGCTTGCAGGTGAAGGAAGCCATCGCGAAGATGAAGGAGTACATCACCAACACAGGTATCGGTCGCGTGAAGGTGAACTACCGCCTGCGCGATGCGGTCTTCAGCCGCCAACGCTATTGGGGCGAGCCTTTCCCCATCTACTACAAGCACGGTATGCCGTACACGCTGCCGGAGGAGTGTCTGCCGCTGCTGCTGCCTGAGGTGTCGGACTTCAAGCCTACGGAGAGCGGTGAACCGCCGTTGGGGCACGCGCAGCAATGGGCATGGGATGAGGTAAAGCAGCAGGTGGTGGATAAAGCGCTGATAGACAACGAGACGGTGTTCCCGCTCGAGTTGTGCACCATGCCGGGTTTCGCAGGGTCTTCCGCCTACTACCTACGCTATATGGACAACCACAACAGCGAGGCATTGGTAGCGCCCGCAGTGAACCAATACTGGCGGCAAGTGGACCTCTACCTCGGCGGCAGCGAGCACGCTACGGGGCACCTTATCTACAGCCGCTTCTGGAACAAGTTCCTCTACGACCTCGGCTATATCTGCGAGGATGAGCCCTTCAAGAAACTCATCAACCAAGGCATGATTCAAGGGCGTTCGAACTTCGTCTATCGCCTGATTGGCAGTGCGAACACCTATGTCTCGTATGGGCTTATCGACACACCTGAATACCAAGGGCGCGTGCAACCTATCCATGTGAATGTGAATATCGTGAGCAACGATGTGCTCGACCTTGAGGCTTTCCGCGCGTGGATGCCGGAGTACAAGGACGCTGAGTTTGTGTTGGAAGACGGCGTGTATAAGTGCGGCTGGGCGATAGAGAAGATGTCGAAGTCGATGTTCAATGTGGTTAATCCCGATGATATCGTGGCTAAGTTCGGTGCCGACACCCTTCGTCTCTACGAGATGTTCCTCGGTCCGCTGGAGATGTCTAAACCATGGGATACCAACGGCATAGACGGCGTGCACCGCTTCCTGAAACGCCTGTGGAACCTGT
Source organism: Bacteroidales bacterium (assembly GCA_022777485.1). GTDB lineage: Bacteria > Bacteroidota > Bacteroidia > Bacteroidales > Paludibacteraceae > Colicola. The sequence goes on along the minus strand of JALFGC010000024.1, from coordinate 2,447 downwards.
ACGAGTCTATCGAGGAGGGCGAACCGACGGCGGAGGAACTGCGCAGCCTGCACAAACTGATAAAGAAAATCACCTGGGATATTGAGAATTTCTCGTTCAACACATCTATTCCCGCATTCATGATTGCGCAGAACGAGTTGAGCGCCCTCAAATGCCACAAGCGTGCTATCCTCGAGCCGCTGGCGATTCTGCTGGCTCCGTATGCACCACACTTGGCAGAGGAGATGTGGCACAGATGCGGCAACGAGACTACGGTTTGCGATGCCCAATGGCCAGTGTGCAACGAGGCTTACCTTGTGGAAGACAAGCAGAAATACCCCGTGCAGTTCAATGGAAAGGTGCGCTTCACGCTGGAGGTTGCGAAAGATACGCCTCGCGAGGAGGTGGAGCGCATTGTGATGGCTGACGAGCAAACGGCTAAGTACTTGAACGGCGGTACGCCGAAGAAAGTGATTGTGGTGCCCGGCAGGATAGTGAATATCGTGGTGTGAGCGCGGTGATTGTCAGGGTTTGAATAGAATCATAGAGCCGTAGCGAGGGCGTTGGTAATCCCGAACGCGGGACGACGGCAAATCAAGGGAGGCTGCCTAACAAGTTTGTTGGGCAGCCTCTTTGTGTGTATGGGGAAAGCGGAAGGGTATTGGAAAGGTAGGGAAGAGTCTGCTTTGACCCCCGAAAATCACCTATGAATCACTGACTAATCGTTAACTAATCGCTAACTAATCACTAACTAATCACTAACTAATCGTTAACTCTTGTCCGTATAAGGTATCGGCAGGGTTGGGAGGAGGTTGGGAGGAGGAATCTAATAATAGTACTATTTTTAAGATTTCCTCGTCGCTTCCCCACCGTTGCACGCTCGTGTGTTTCTCGCGAGTCGTCCGCAGGTCTCCCGTGGGTCGAAGGCATGTCCGCGCCACCCCAAAAATGTACTTTTTTTAAGGTGTTAGTAAATGGGGGCAGCGGGGCGTCAGTTTTCCAATAGACATTACAGCAAGGAAAATTGAGAAAAAACACATAATTATTTGCATAGGTTAGATTTTTTTTGTAACTTTGCACGCTTATTTGCGATAAAATACACAATACACTATGGATAAGATTAGTTATGCAATAGGTCTGAGCATGGGTCAGAACCTGATGAGTAGCGGCGTGGAGTCGCTGGAGTACAACGATTTGGCAGCGGGAATCAAGGATGTACTGGAGAAGCAGCAGCCGCAGATTTCCTACCAAGAGGCGCAGCAAGTGCTGGGAAAATTCTTCTCGGAGTTGGAGGCGAAAGTGGCAGGTGCGGCGAAGGCACAAGGCGAAGCATTCTTGGCAGAGAACGCAAAGCGTGAGGGCGTGAAGGTAACCGCGAGCGGATTGCAGTATGAGGTATTGGAAACCACCATCGGACAAAAGCCCAAAGCCACCGACAAAGTGAAGGTGCACTATGAGGGTACGCTGGTGGATGGCACGGTTTTTGATAGTAGTTACAGGCGCGGTGAGCCTATCACCTTCGGACTGAACCAAGTGATTAAGGGCTGGACGGAAGGTCTGCAACTGATGTCCATCGGGTCGAAATACAAACTGTTCATCCCCTATCAGTTGGGCTATGGGGCGCAAGGCGCCGGCGCTTCGATACCGCCCTACGCTGCACTGATTTTCACGGTGGAGTTGCTGGGGATTGAATAGGGGAGAAATTTAGAATTAAGAATTAAGAGGGCTCATGCTCTTAGCGTAATAGTGTGAACAATCATTATTAACCATTAACCACTAATATGAAAAAGATTAGTATTTTTGCATTGGCACTTGCGATGGTAGGTTGCGCGAACACCTACAAAGCACAGGATGCCGAACTGGCGAGTCAAAACGACTCAATGAACTTTGCGCTCGGTTATATCAACGGCGCACAACTGAAAATGTATCAATTGTCCGACGTAGAGGAAGAAGACCTCGACGAGTCGGTAGGCGAATTTATTGACGCGCTGCAAGCCGGCTACGAAGGCAAGGTAGAGGAACTGTCCGACGCAGCGAAGATGGGACGCAACATAGGCGTTGCTGCCAAAGCATCGGAAAAAGTGGGTCTGGCAGAGAATGACAAATGGACCTTTAACGAGAAACTGTTCTTCCAAGGTTTTGTGAACGGTCTGAACGGCGACACGACGGTGATGCTCGTGGACGACGCACGCAGTTTCTTCCAGACCGCGTACCGTAACTCTGTGAGCGACACTACGATGGTGGCAGGCAAAACCATTAAGTCGAGTTGCCCGAGGGTGGTGAAGACCGTTACGCTTGGCTCTTTCATCGATAGTCTTAACTATGCCTTCGGTCTCTTGAACGGCGACCAGATGAAGATGTATGTGCTGATGAACGACACGGACGGTACCCTGCAGAAAGAACTCATCGTCAACATCAACTACGGGCTGAAACAGCGTGTGAAGAACCCGCAGTTAGTGAACATGGGC
>JALFGC010000105.1 GCA_022777485.1 Bacteroidales bacterium | reverse complement strand
GAAAAAAGAAAGAAATTTTTCAGGGGGCTCCCCGCGCAAAGGCGGGGAGCCCCCTGAAAACGCCCATCCGGACGTCATTTTACATAGAAAGATTCGCTAGTTTTGGAATATCTGAGCCAACATGGCCAAAGGCGCTTCGGCATTGCTAAAATCAAGCGTCTCGACATTCCGCTCCACCACCTTGACGCGCACTCCTGCGGGCGACGCTGCAACAGGCACATCCGGCAACGGCACCGGCTGGCGGAGGCTGCGCGATGCAATGACAATGGCAACCACCACCGCAATCAGCAGTGCAGACCCAGAGAAGACTACTATCATTTGTTTTATCATTGTATGTACCACATCGTTTGCGTCGCGGCACTTATCTTTGTCGGGCAAGACTCCCGCACATCGGTCACCCTTTGCACGGCTTGCTAGGCCCTTCGGGCTATCCCCTCGCTTCGCTCGGCCCTCACTGCGTTCGGCGGGTATGTCTTAATCGTATGTCGATTTCTTTACGATACAGCTCCTTCCGCTATCAGTTCTGCCGAGCTTCGCTTGGCGTACCTGTGGTAATTTACTGTGGTAACCATGTCTGACCCCGTAGCCCCTTCGGGATCGTCGCAGAAGATGCGCACGTCCTTTTTGATTTCGCCCGGCAGCTGCGGCTTTAGCGTCACCGTCAGCCTCGCCGTCGTGCCTGGCTCTATCCGCATCGGCGTCAGCGTTGCCTCCGCACCGCAGCAGGGTACGACGCGGGAGACGGAGACGATAGAACACGATGTGTTACAAGTTTGAATCGAGTTAGACGCACATTCTCCTGCTATTATCTCGGCAAACACCATTCCTGCCGGCTCAATAGCAAGCCGTTGGGATGCAGGCAAACTACAAGAAGCAAGGAGCAATATTGATAATGACACTAATACAACAACTTCTCGCTTCATAATTCACCTTTCCCCCATATCTTTTTATTATCATGGTTGCGATATTTCCATGTAGCCATTAAGGTGGATTTCTCCCAATTAAAGCTCGTATAGTGCTTCGTTTTGCCACAAAATAAGAAAACTACATATGTTTCAGTAAATATATGAATATACTACATAGTACTGATGACAAAATAAAGAAAATCATACCACTCTTGCGAGATACTTTATGATTATCCTCTATTGGTTTTATCTTGTCAAACGCCATACAGCCTAGGAAAAATCCAATAATACATAAGAGAATGTGTGTAGATAATAGGCACACACAGATTCCAATGCCAAAATGTTCTGACAAAGGCGTCACCACACACGGGAGTATTAGTCCCCATGACAAAAGCACTCCCAATTGAGATAACGCAAACAATACTAACAGCACTTGATTCATAGATTATACTTGTTGACAAAAGCACACCTTTGTGATATTTCTATTTAATTAGAAAGGCTACAGTAACTTAAAACATCAAAACCAATAACATTGGAAATAAAGTTGGCGGCAAATGCTTGCATCTTTCCTGCTGGTGCCGAGGCTAAAGAGGACTCCGAGGGTCAGACCATAATGGTGGGGTAAAAGTGGTGGGGTTAGGCACAAATCACCGCCTTTCCCTTGCGCAAAATCCTATACTGCTTACCGGGCAGATAGCGATTCTTCTCGCCTCCTGCAACCGCGATGTAGCCCGACTTCGCAAGCGGCGTCAGGTAGCGGGCCGTGAAGAAGTTCACGCTGGCGATTCCGAGAGCCGCGCGCAGTTCGGCCGGACGCCTCGGGCCGTCCTCCAGCTGTTTCAGGATGTCGTACGCCACCTTGTCACTGCCCTTCTCCAGCAGATGCGGGACACGGTCTGGCAGGGACTGCTCAAACCGAGCGAAATCCCTCCGCCTCGCCTTCCTCTGCTTCTCATCATCGACCGAGAGCCACAGGAAGAACGCGCGGTTGGCAATGCGGCTGATCAGATGGCAGCACTGGTTGGTCTTGAAGTTGCGCAACGGCCTCATAACGTACATTATACCACAACTTCGCACAACCCAACCACCCGAACCCCACCATTAGGGGCTGCCCCTCGAAGCCCCCCTTCGCGGTCGACATAACCGCTTGGGCCCGGGGTGGGTAATGTCCGCACCGCGGCAAAGTTATCAACAGGGCCCTCGCGTACGTGCGCGCGCGGTCTAGACGTAGACGGGAATATAAATATTCCAGGAAACTCTCTTAGACCGCGCGCGTACGCGTGTACGTGGCGCGAGGCCTGCAAAGCGGCCGACTATGTGCTTGAGCACTTCGGCAACCCGCTCCGCGACC
>JALFGC010000096.1 GCA_022777485.1 Bacteroidales bacterium | reverse complement strand
TTCATAGCGGCAGAGTTGCCGAACGTACCTTCCCGCCCCCTTACCCCCTCCCCTCCTTTTCCCGACAGGTCGGGATAAACGAGGAGAGGCGGGGGAGGGGCAAAGCATAACAAAACGTTTTTCTTATACGCAAAGAGACTGTCTAACTTGGTTGTTAGACAGTCTCTGAACACATATGGGCATGATCGGCTGTGTGTATTGTCTTTGTTGCTCACCCTACCCTACTTCGCGTAGTTGATGGCGCGGGTTTCGCGAATGACGGTTACCTTCACCTGACCCGGGTAGGTCATCTCGTCTTGGATACGCTTTGCCAAATCGAACGAGAGCAACTCCGTATCTTTGTCGCTGATTTTGTCTGCCCCGACAATAACGCGCAGTTCTCGCCCTGCTTGCAGCGCGTAGGTCTTGATAACCCCCGGGAAAGACATTGCCATATTCTCTAAGTCGTTCAGGCGCTTTACATAACTCTCGACAATCTCTCGACGCGCGCCCGGGCGTGCGCCGGAAATGGCGTCGCATGCTTGCACGATAGGCGCGATGAGCGTCTTCATCTCGCACTCGTCGTGGTGTGCACCTACGGCATTGCAGATATCGGGTTTCTCGCCGTACTTCTCGCAGAGTTTCATACCGAGTTCAGCGTGCGGCAGTTCCACATCATCATCTGCCACTTTTCCTATATCGTGCAACAGTCCGGCGCGTTTAGCCGCCTTGGTGTTCAGCCCCAACTCGCCCGCCATCGCAGCGCATAGGTTCGCCGTCTCGCGAGCGTGCTGCAAGAGGTTCTGACCATAGGAAGAACGATACTTCATCTTACCGACAAGGCGCACCAACTCGGGGTGCAGTCCATGGATACCGAGGTCAATCGTTGTGCGCTTACCGGTTTCGATAATCTCGTCTTCCACCTGCTTGGTTACCTTCGCCACCACTTCCTCGATACGCGCAGGGTGGATACGACCGTCCTGCACGAGTTGATGGAGGGAGAGGCGCGCTATTTCGCGGCGAACGGGGTCGAATGCAGACAGCGTAATGGCTTCGGGGGTATCATCCACGATAATCTCAACACCTGTGGCTGCCTCTAAGGCGCGGATATTGCGTCCCTCGCGACCAATGATACGCCCCTTCACCTCATCGTTATCGATATGGAAAACCGATACGGTGTTCTCTGCCGCCGTTTCGCTTGCTACACGCTGGATAGTCTGAATGACAATGCGTTTCGCCTCTTTGTTCGCATTGAGACGCGCGTCGTCCATAATCTCATTGATGTAGGACATGGCAGCCGTCTTGGCTTCATCTTTGAGCGACTCTATGAGTTGCGCCTTTGCCTCCTCGGCAGACATACCGGACATCTTCTCAAGTTGCTGTTCGGCTTGGCGTTGCAGTTTCTCTACTTCTTGCGATTTGAACTCCAAGGCTTTCTGCTGTTGCTCCACCTGTTGTTCTTTCTGCTGCATGCGCTGGTTGAAGTCGTTTTGTGCTCGCTGAATCTCGCCTTGTCGTTGATTGAGTTGCTGCTCACGCTGTTGCAGGCGTTGGTCGAGTTGTTGGCGTTTCTTCTCCTGCTCACGGACCATGTTCTCATGTTCTAACTTGAGGGCAATGAATTTCTCTTTTGCCTCGATAATCTTGTTTTTCTTCAGCACTTCGGCTTCTTCTGCTGCCTTTCTTACGAGGCTTGCGCCGGTTAAGCGGAAAATGAGGAAACAAATCAATGCTCCCAACAATGCACAAATTATGGCAATCCCGACACAAATAAGTGGTGTGATTTCTAATAATAGCATAGTATTGATTATTTATGATTGTTATTTGTTATTTATTTCTATCTCGGTTTTGTTTTGTAACGCGTTTTCAATCAACTGATTGAGTATTTTCATCTTCTCATGGATAGGTTTTAGGCTTTTTCCCCTTGCGTCGGCATGCAGGTTCACCGCCAACTCGAGCGCCACATACAACCACAACTGCTCGGCGGATGCCTTGAGCAAGTGGCGTTGGTAGTATTTGTAGCGCTCATTAAGCGTAACAGCCGCCTCACGATAGAGGGGTTCTGCCTCGCGGGGAATATCCAGCGACACATTGTGCGCTGCAATCTGAAGGTTAATATGTTGCTTAGGGGGTAGCAAGGCGGCCTATAACGTCAGTTCGTTACCTGTTAATGTTCTCTGTAGCGAGTGCTGCTATGGCTTTGTCAACCTGAGTGATGATATAAGTCAGCCGCTTATATGCATTCTCTTTGGTTGCAGGGTCGCCAGCGATTGCGTTAGCCATGTTCAACAAGCGACATTGCTTTTGCAGTTCTTGCAGTTCGCTATGGCTACGAATAATTTCCTGCCTTTGTTCTTTCAGGTCTTCACGCAAAAGAGCATTCTCCTTTTGAAGCGTTTGATAACGCTCCAAAAGGATATGTATATTCTGCTCTAATTGCTCTATCTCGGTCATGATTTAGAAAGAGTATCCGATACCCAGACCGATAACGGACTTGAATTGTACGCGCTCTGCTTTTCCAAGGGAAGCACCCTCCTTGTCGAACTTCTCAATAAGCGTACCGTTGTAGTACTTGAGGGAGGTGTTGAGCGACACTTGCAGGCACTTCAAGAATTGGTACGAGATAGCGAAATCCCAGTCTACATCGAAGTTACCGAAACGACGATTATTGTCGAGGTATCCGATGTGGGTCATGTTAGAGAAGTCTTGTGAATTGTCGCCAAGGTTCTTAAACAATTTTCCATCAGCGTCTTGGTAGACATCCACCTTGTTCCAAGTATAAGGAGTGAACAAGCCCACCGATGTGATGATTTTCAAGTCCTTATAAGTATAGTTGATGGTACCTTTCAGCGATAGACCCAACTCTGCACGCAGGTTCTTGTCATACGCCTTGCCAATCTCACCGGTCTGCTCATCTAACACGGCATAGTGCCAAACAGCATATTTCTCTTTCAGTTCCTGCTCCAAACCGTTTGGATAAACCAACGTGCCGTCCGGATAGGTGATGGTTCTAGACTTATCATCCAACTTACTGCCGACATATGCCGTAGAGAGACGTCCTGCTACCGGCGAAAGATAGATGGAAAAGATATCATTCGGCTTCCAGTCAATACCAACCGCAATGTCGGTGTACGAAGGTGCTAACCATTTCGAGATAATTGGGTCGAATAGTTCTGTCCCATCGTATGCACGACCATAAGCAAACTGGCTCTGGAATCCGGCGGAAACAGTTAGATACCATGTCTTGTGGAACTCCCAACCAAACTTGGTGTTGAAGTTGATTTTGTCGCTCGTCTTTTGCAGCGCATCATACTCTTGGTCTATCCACGACAAACCATACTCCATATCAAGGTTTGTCTCCCATGCCATGTTGTTCTCATGATAGAGCAGACGCAACTTAGTAGATGCCACACCGTTGACGTTGTTGTTACCGCCGGCTGCCCAGTTCCACATACCCGTAGCAGCAGCATTCAACCCCACGGTGCCATTGAACTTCCACGGACTTTCTTTTGTCTCTGCCTCTTGTGCATTCACTGCGCAGAAAGCAGCCAATCCGAGGACAAGTGTAAATAGTTTTTTCATTTTGTAGTGTTCTTGTTTATAATTGATAATTAGTATTGTGCAGCATCATACACTTGGTCAGCCACCTCGCTCCCCGCCAGTTTCTCTATCAAGCAGAATGCAAAATCGCTGGACAAGCCCGGACCTTTGGCAGTAATAATGTTCTTCGATTCTACGACCAGTCCGCCTATGAAACTCTCGCCAAGATATTGCTCAAAGCCCGGGTAGCAGGTGGCTTGTTTGCCCTCCAAGATACCGAGTTTTCCGAGTACAGATGGCGCAGCGCATATCGCTGCAATCGTTTTTCCTTCTTCGTTGTGCTGTTTGAGCAAGTCGCAGAGGGTATGGCATTCGCCCAATTTTGTAGGTCCGCCGGGCAAAATCAACATTTCTGCGTCGGCAAAATCAATATCGTCTATCAGTCCGTCGGCTTCCACCGCGATGTTGTGTGCCCCCAACACCATCGGTTTGCCTGTTACAGACACCGTCGTAAGATGGATGTTCGCACGACGCAATAAATCAATGGTGGTGATGGCTTCTATCTCTTCGAAGCCGTTGTCAAGAAACAAATAATTCATAATCTAACCATTTAAGATTTAACAATTTAATTGAATTTGAATGTATATGTGATTGTTCCTTTCGCTTTGGTAGTGCCGTCTTCCGCAGGTGTGAACTTTGCTTTCAGGGCGGCTTTCCGCGCCAACTCTTGCGTCTTCTTGTCACTCACTGTCCCACCTTGCACCTGGGCATCGATTACATTGCCGTCGGCGTCCACCCATATCGCCACTATCACTTTCCCCTCCTGCGTGAAGTCCGTAGAGGGCTTCGGCAAAGTCTTCACTCCTCGTCCTGCCAGCGTCCACGAACTACCTCCTATCGTCCCATGCCCCGGTACGGGATTGCCTTTCTGCGAACCGCCTTGCACATCCCCCGCTCCTGCTGCGCCTCCGGTTTGTTTCCCGAAAAGCGAGCCCATTTGGTTGGCTTTGGCTATCGCCGCCTCTTCCCTTGCTCTCTGCTCGGCAGCCGCCTGCTCTTGTCGCAAGCGTTCCGCCTCTGCCTCGCGGCGCAGACGCTCCTCTTCCTCGCGTTGGCGAGCCAACTCCAGCGACTCCTCATCTTCCTGTGTCATCAGGTCGTTGTGCGTGGGAACGGCGGGCTCTGAGGGGGCTGTAACTGCCTGCGGGGCAACAAGTTCCGTGGCTTCCGCTGCAGAGGCATAGGATTGGGTCTCGGTCATCTCGCCGAACGCAATCTCGATTCCCTCGTCCTCCTCTTGCACCGGTGCACCGACATAGACGAACCAAAGGAGCAGGAACAGCAATAACAAGAACAGGGCTGTTCCTACGGCAGCAATTGTATGTGCTTGCTGTTTATTGGTCATCTTTTCGTTGCGACTACCAGTTTCATTTTGTGCTCGTTGGCAATATCCAATACACGCACCACTTCCTTATAAGGGATATCCTCATCTGCATGCAGGGCGATATACATGGTAGAGTCCTGCTGCTGGATAGTGCTCAAATAGGCTTCCAAGTCCTCTGCGGCGATAGGTCGCTGCTTGGCGTTGCCTATGCCTACAAAATAGTTGCCCAGGTTGTCTATCGATACCTTTGCCACCACCTTCTTCGTGGCTTGCTTGGCACGCGCCTGCGGCAGGTTAATCTTGATATCGTTGGGCGACGACATCGTGCTCGCCATCACAAAGAACAGCAACAGCAGGAAGATGAGGTCGGTCATTGACGACATCGCAAATGTGGCGGTAACTTTATTTCTGCGCTTTAACGACATGCGGACATCAATTAACAATTAACAATTAACATACTTACAATTAACATTGCCCTTATGCCGGCTCGTTGAGCAGGTCCATAAACTCCAGTGTGCGCCCTTCCAGCAGACGCACCACACGGTCTATGCGTGCCACGAGGAAGTTATAAGCAAACATCGCCAGAATACCAACAATCAGACCACCAATCGTGGTTACCATCGCCTGATACATACCCGTGCTCAGCGCCGACATCTCTATCACTCCACTTGCGTTGAGCGACATATTATAGAAAGTCTGCACCATACCCAGCACCGTACCAAGGAAACCCAACATCGGGGCACCGCCGGAGATAGTCGCCATGATGACCAGTCCTTTCTCCAACTTGCTCACCTCGAGGTTACCCACATTCTCTATCGCCACCTGTACATCCTGCATAGGACGACCAATACGGGTGATACCCTTCTCCACCATGCGCGCCGAAGGGGTATTCGTCTGTTTGCAAAGGTTAAGCGCAGAGTCTATCTGCCCCTCGTGGATATAGTCGCGGATACGGTCCATGAAACTCTTATCCTCTTTGGTCGCCTTCTTCAGCACCACCAAGCGCTCTATGAAAATATACACCGCCCACGCCAGCAAGATCGCAAGGATAATCATTATCCAACCGCCGTACTGCGCCATCGTCCACAGGTTTATCGATTCTTCTACGGTCTGTTCTGCTACAACCATGCTATCCATAGCCGTAGCGATAGGTTCATTAATTTGCAAGAGCATTTCTGTATTGTTTAATGGTTTCTTCTATTCCTAAATATAAAGCGTCTGCCACCAGTGCGTGCCCGATACTCACCTCGTCCACCCACGGGAAAGCCGCCACGAAAGCATGCAGATTATGCAGATTCAGGTCGTGCCCTGCGTTCAGTCCCAGCCCCTCTTTTCGCGCTTGCTCCGCTGCCGGACGATACATCGCCAGTGCTTTCTCGGGGTCTTCTTGATAGCATTCTGCATACGGGCCGGTGTACAACTCTACCCTATCCGCCCCTGCCTCTTTGGCATAATGCACCATCTCGGGGTCAGCGTCCACGAACACGCTCACGCGAATACCTGCCTCATGAAAACGCTCGGTCAGGGCGCGAAGCGTCTCCTGATGGTTCTTCGTATCCCATCCATGGTTGCTGGTCAATTGCTCGGGCGAGTCCGGCACCAGCGTTACCTGCGTCGGCCGCACATCTGTAACCAATTGCACAAACGCCTCCGTCGGGTTGCCTTCGATATTAAACTCCGTCGTAACCAAGTCTTTGAGAGCATAAACATCCGAACGGCGTATATGACGCTCGTCCGGACGCGGATGTACCGTAATGCCCTGTGCACCAAAGCGCTCGCATTCAACGGCGAATCGCTCTACATCGGGGAGATTACCCCCGCGGGCATTACGCAATGTGGCTATTTTATTGATGTTTACACTGAGTCTCGTCATGTTTATTGCTCGAGGTGGTCTTCATGCGCCACCATTCAGCGTGCAAAGGTACTACTTTTTTTCGATATATGCAAGTTTTTTGAAGCAAAAAAAAGCAGGAGACTCCCCATTTCGCATAAAGGTCGCTTCCTACGCCATCTCGTTGATGGAGTTGAAGCCCTGCCCGAAGACGCCACGCACCTTGCTCTGGCTAACGAAGGCATCGGGGTCGATGGAACGCACGAGGCGGAAAATCTTGGCACTCTCGTGCTGGCGGGCAATGGTGGTGATGACCTTCACCGGCTCTTTGCTGTAGCCGCCCTGCGCGTCTAAGATGGTTACGCCGCGCGGCACTTGCGTCATGATTGCCTCGGCTATCTCATCCCACTTCTTGCTGAAGATGAAGAATTGCACCGACTGACGCGTGCGGTTCATCACCCAGTCCACCGCCGTGGAGGACATAAAAGTGAAGCAAAGACCGAACAGTATCTTCTCCAGCGAGCGCACTTCCGGAAGGAAATATGCCATTAAGATGATACAAATGTCGCAGGTCATCAGCACACGCCCCATGGGCAGGTGATGGTACTTATTCACAATCATCGCCACGATATCGGTGCCGCCCGTGGAGCCGTTGTTCAAGAACACGATGCCCAAGAAACAGCCCATGAAAAGCCCGCCTAAGATAACCGCCATAAAAGGGTCAGAAAGCATCGGGACTTCGGGGATAGGTATCACCTTCATCCAAAATGTTAACCAAAAGATACCGAAGAGCGTGCGGGCACAATAGCGCCAACCTACTGTGAATCCGGCGATGATAAGTAGTATGGCATTCAGCGTAAACACACTGAGCCAAATAGGAATGAAGCGGTTCGTAGCGAAATAGATTATCTCACAGAGACCCGTCAGCCCGCCACCTACAATAGCATGAGGCACCAACAATTGGTTCACCACCAAACCATAGGGAAAGGTGCAAACAATAATCATTATCCACTCTTTAATGGCTATCAGCGGCTTTTGCCGCTGATAACTCTGCAAGTGCCTCTGCAAGCGCGCAGAGATAGTAGGTCTTTCTTTTGTTTTTTGCATGATTGCAATAGTTCGTTTTTTACGTAGTATTCGTACTTTTCGTAATTTACGTAAACAAAGAAAACTACGTAAATTACGCAAAACTTAGTATTACCACCTCGTTACCAAGTTGCGGTCGCCGAAACCATTGTCCACACGGCTGACGGGAATCCAGAACTTGTTGGCTGCCACCCATTCGGTCGGGTAGATGGCTTTTTGACGCGAATAGGGGTGGTGCCATTCGTCTGCTACGGCTTCGTACTCCGGGTGCGGTGCGTTAACCAACACATTATCTTTGGCATCGGCCTCGCCTCGCTCTACCTCGGCTATCTCTTCGCGGATGGTGAGCAGGGCGTCGATGAAACGGTCAATCTCCGCCAGCGATTCGCTCTCCGTGGGCTCTATCATCAGCGTGCCGTGCACAGGGAACGAGAGCGTGGGCGCATGGTAGCCGAAGTCCATCAGACGCTTTGCGATGTCGCCCTCGGTGATACCGATAGCGTGGAACTGGCGGCAGTCGAGAATCAACTCGTGCCCTACCCTGCCCTTCACGCCGGTATAGACCACACCGTAGGCGTCGCCCAACTTCGCCGCCATATAGTTGGCGCTCAGGATAGCCGCTGCTGTAGCATGGCGCAGTGCCTCTGCTCCCATCATGGCGATATAGGAATAACTGATTAGCGCCAAGTTGGCATTGCCAAACAGTGCGGACGATACGCGGTTGTTGTCCTCGGTGGGCATGCAGTCTGCCAAGTGCTCTGCGCAGCAGATAGCCCCTACGCCGGGACCGCCGCCGCCATGCGGCGAAGCGAAGGACTTATGCAGGTTGAGGTGGCAGACATCGGCGCCGATGAAAGCGGGATTGGTGTAGCCTATCTGTGCGTTCATATTCGCACCGTCCATATAGACTTGTCCGCCGTTGGCGTGGATACACTCGCACATCTCGCGGATAGCCATCTCGAAGATACCATGGGTGGAGGGATAGGTAATCATACAGCCGGCGAGCACCTCTTTGTTCTCCTCGGCTTTCTGTTTCCAGTCGGCAAGGTCGGTGTTGCCGTTCTCGTCGCATTTCACCACCACGGGTGTGAAGCCAGCCTGCACGCAGGAAGCGGGGTTGGTGCCGTGCGCTGATGCGGGGATAAGGAGCACTTTGCGCGCGTCCTGCCCAGTCTTGTGCAGGTATTCACGGATGGTTACCAGTCCGCTGTACTCTCCCGAAGCACCGGAAGTCGGTTGTAGATTGCAAGCGGCAAAGCCTGTGATGGCGCAGAGTTGTTGCTGCAACTCCAGCACCATCTGCAAGTAGCCCTGCACTTGCTCGTCCGGAGCAAGCGGGTGTGGCGCCATAAAGCCATTGTAGGTGATGGGGGTCATGGCGGCAGCTGGATTGAGTTTCATAGTGCACGAGCCCAGTGGAATCATCGAGTGTGCCAGGCTGATGTCTTTGCGGTCGAGACGCTTGATATAGCGCATCAGCTCCGTCTCGGTATGATATAGTTGGAACACCTCTGCTTTGAGGAAATCCACCTCACGTACCCGCGATTCGTCTATCGCCCATAAGCCCTCGAAAGCCGCCTCAGAAGCCTCCTCTTGCGCCATGTTGCCACTCACTTCGGCAAAGATTTCTATCAGGTCGTTCATTGTATCGAGGTTGACCGTCTCGTCCAGCGAGATACCTACCCAACCCGCCTCATCGTAGTAGAAGTTGATGCCTGCCTCTTCTGCCACCTCGCGCAGACGGTCTGCCCAATCTTCCACGGGGCCGTCCGTAATCTTGAGGGTATCGAAGAACTCGGTGTTCTCTTGTTGGAAGCCATAGGCTTGGAGCAACTCGTTGAGATACACGGTCTTACCGTGTATGCCTTCGGCTATCTCGCGTAGCCCTTCCGCGCCGTGGAACACGCCGTAGAAACCCACCATCATCGCGCACAACGCCTCTGCCGTGCAGATGTTCGATGTGGCTTTCTCGCGTTTGATATGCTGCTCGCGCGTCTGCAGCGCGAGGCGGAAGGCAGGGCGACCGTTGGTATCTTTGCTCAGTCCGATGATACGCCCGGGTATGTCGCGCTTGAACTCATCGCGCGTAGCCATATAGCCTGCGGTCGGTCCGCCGAAGCCCATCGGCAAGCCTAATCGCTGTGCCGTGCCACACACGATATCCGCATCCAGCGGCTTGAGCAACACCAGCGAAAGCAAGTCGGCTACTACGGTAACTTTCAGCCCTGCCGCATGGCAATCCTCAATAAACGCGGTGTAGTCCTCTATTGAGCCATCGGCGTTCGGCAGTTGCACCAAGGCGCCGAAAAACTCCGTCGTTGGCTCGAAGTCGGCATAGCGTCCGACCACCAACTCGATGTCTTGCCCCATTGCGCGCGTGCGCATTACGGATAAGGTGTTGGGGAAAATCTTCTCGTCTACGAACACTTTGCATACCCCGTTCTTCACTTGCTCGCGCGAGCGCAGATTGCGCATCATCGTTACTGCCTCAGCAGCCGAAGTGGCTTCGTCCAAGAGCGAGCAGTTGGCAAGCGGCAGCCCCGTCAGGTCAGAGACCAAAGTCTGGAAGTTGAACAATGCCTCCAATCGTCCTTGGCTCACCTCGGCTTGGTAGGGCGTGTAGGAGGTGTACCACACGGGATTCTCCAGCACATTGCGGCGAATCACAGCGGGCGTGATACTGCCGTACCATCCGCGTCCAATCAGGCTGTGGGCAGGCACATTCTCGTCAGCAAGGGCTTGGGTGTAATCCAACAACTCCTGCTCGCTCATTGCCTCGTCCATTTCCAGCCGCTCGGGCAGCAGGATATCTTCCGGCATTGTCTCGTGAATCAACTGCTCCAGCGATTTGGCGCCAATCACTTCGAGCATCTTCTGCTCATCTTTTTCGCTCAGGCCAATGTGCCTGTTTTCAAGGTAGTTCGATTTCATATGTATCTTGAATTATATTCCAATTTGACCGCAAAGGTACTGCTTTTTTTTTATATTCACAATAGAAAAGGCAAAAAAAACTTTACTACCCTTTTTCTTCTGTTTCAAGAAAGAATTATCCGACAAGGAAACGAGCCTATTTGTTGTAGATTATTCGTTCGAAATATGTTGAAAAACATAAAAAATGACGAAAAAACACTTATTCTCTTGCACATGTCCCAAAAAAGTAGTATCTTTGCACGCACTAATCGAAAGTTCTTTTGATTCGATAGCCTTTTGATAGGTATTTGGTATTAGTTCGAGGCATTATGGCAAGCAGGAAAAAAGAAGAAACTTACGCAAAGTTATGGGAACTGAATCCCATATGGGATGTACTGACCGCAGAGGAGAAACTATTGGTGAACGATGAGGTGCGAGTGGTTCGCTACAAAAAGAACGCCGTCATCCATAGCGAGGGCGATGCTGCTACTGACATATGGACTCTGATAGATGGCAAGGTTCGTATCTACAAGGAAGGAATCGGTCAGCGTTCACAGATTATCCGTTTGCTCAAGCCTTACGACTTTTTTGGTTTCCGTGCTGCTATTGCAAGCGATGTGTACACCTCCTGCGCCAGCGCTATTGAATCGTCGGTTGCGTACAAACTGAATGCCCAACTGTTTCTTCAACTTCTCCACCAAAACCATGAGTTCTGCTACCAAATGATGCTTGCCTTGGCAAAAGATTTGGCAGTGGCGGAGTTGCAGACCATCAACTTGACTCAGAAACATATCCGCGGGCGCTTGGCGGAATCGCTTCTCACCATCAAAAAGAACTACGGTTTGGACGAAGACGGTTGTACATTGGCCATGTACATGAGCCGTGAGGACCTTGCGAACATGAGCAATATGACCACCAGCAATGCCATCCGCACGCTCTCGCAGTTCGCGCAAGAAGGTTTAGTCTCGGTGGATGGAAGAAAGATAAAACTTCTTAACGAAGAAGAAATCAAGCACATCAGCCGTTTAGGTTGACATTAGAAACTTCTTTTATTACCCGAAAATCAGTTCATTCGGGCTTGATATCATTCCCTACTTGTAAGTTCTACAAGTAGGGAAATTCTTAAAAATAGTACATTTTTGGAATAGGGTTGCCACCCTAACGACCCGCGAGAGACCCGCGGCAGACCCACGAGAGACCCACGAAAAAGAGACGAAATGATTGGGGCGGGAGAATCTTAAAAATTGTACTGTTTTTGGGTATGAACAGACGGTGGTGAGGAGTGCGTGCAAGAGGTCAAAAGTGTGACAGTGTGACAGTGTGACAGTCGTTTCCTAAAATATATACATGCGTACGCGCGCGGGTGAGTTTATAGAAACGACTGTCACACTGTCACACTGTCACACCCATTTTTTTCAAAATGGAGTTATGTCGCCCCTTCGGGGCTCGTATAGGGGGGTACATATTCGTAGGGTTGCACCTTACGCTAATCTATATCGCCCCTTCCCGATAATCCCCGATAAATCGGGATGCAAGCATCGGGATAAATCTCGGCTTGTATGTGATAAAGAACTTGGGGCATGTTGTATATCATTACCCTATATCATTTAGTTTGAACGCATGTTATTTTGCACGCTGTCGGATAGCCTCGTAGATGAGGATGCCGGCGGCAACGGAGACATTTAGACTCTCTATGGTTGCGGTCATAGGGATACGGACCTTGTCGGTGCAACGTTTTAAGTTCTCCTCGTAGATACCTTTCTCCTCCGAGCCCATCACGATGGCGGTGGGTACGGTCATATCGACGCTTGTATAGCAGGTGTCGGTATGCTCGGTGGCTGCCACGATGCGCAAGCCGCTGTCGCGAAGGTAGTCGAGCGTGTTTTGCAGGTTCTCCACCTTGCAGACAGGGAGGGTATGCAACGCCCCCGCCGAGGTCTTGATAGCATCGCCATTGATTGCCACACTGCCGCGGTTGTTAATGATAAGCGCATGCACGCCCGCGCAGACGCAAGTACGCGCAATAGCGCCGAAGTTGCGCACATCGGTAACGGCATCCAATACCATGAGCAGCGGCGTCTTGCCCTCTTCAAACAAGTTCTGCACAATATCTTCCACGCGGTGGAAAGCAATCGGCGAGAGGAAGGCAATCACCCCTTGGTGGTTCTTGTCGGTGTACTGATTGAGTTTCTCAAGAGGCACTTTCTGCACAGGGGTAGCCGTGCCTTCCAAGCGTTGGAGCAGTTCTCTGCCGATGGCACTGCTCATATCACGGCGGATGAGTATCTTATCTATTTCTTTGCCCGCATCGATGGCTTCTATCACGGCACGAATGCCAAAAATCATCTCTTTCTCAGGCGGGCGACGAGTTTCGTAACGCATAATAATTTTAAGTTAAAAGACCCTCTAAATCTCCCTTAAAGGGAGACTTTCTATTCTCCCCCTTCAAGGGGGAGTTAGAGAGGGTCTTACCATTAGTACTTCAGCCATTCAAGGAATTTGTCGATGTCCTCGTCGTAGGAGTAGGTGGACTCTACCAAGCGGGAGCCATCGGGATTGAGTTGCACATAGTAGGGTTGCGCATTCGCGCCATACTCAGTACGCTGCATGTAACTCCACTTGTCGCCTACGGTTTTCAGGGTTACCTTTCTGCCGTTCTCTTCCAAGACGATAGGCTCTGCCAGTGCCGTCTTATCATCAACGATAAGCGAGATAAGCACATATTTGTGCATGTGCTCCTCCACCTCGGGTTTGGTGAGCACAGCCGCCTCCATCTTGCGGCAGTTGACGCAACCATAGCCGTTAAAATCCAAGAAAACGGGCATGTTGTGCTCGCGTGCATACGCCATGCCTTCCTCATAATCGGTGAAGGTGATTTGCCCATTCACACTCTCTGCCCCCGTTGCGCCGCCATTGCCGGTGCATACCCAGTCTTGGGTGGACATAGGCGGTGCGAAAGCCGAGATAGCGCGTAGCGGCGCACCCCACAAGCCAGGCACCATATACATGGCAAAGGAGAGCGAGATAGTAGCTAAGAAGAAGCGCGTAACGCTCGTCTTCTTGTGGTCTTCATCATCATGCGGGAAGGAAATCAAGCCCAGCAAATAGAAGCCCAGCAGGGCGAAGATAACAATCCACAAAGCAACAAACACTTCCCTATCAAGGATATGCCAACCGTATGCCAAGTCTGCCACCGAGAGGAATTTGAGCGAGAGCGCCAACTCCAAGAACGCCAACGTAACCTTGAAGGTGTTCATCCATCCGCCCGACTTCGGCATTTTCTTCAACACCGACGGGAACATCGCAAAGAGCGAGAAAGGCAACGCCAATGCAATAGCAAAGCCTAACATGCCGATAGTAGGTGCGAGCAAGGACTTGCCTGCTGCCTCTACAAGCAAGGTGCCGATGATAGGACCCGTGCAGGAGAAAGACACAATCACCAAGGTGAACGCCATGAGCATGATACTCAGGAAACCGGAGGTCTTGCTCGACTTGGCATTCAGCGCTGTGGACCACGAACTGGGCAAGGTTATCTCAAATGCACCGAAGAACGATGCGGCGAACACTACCAATATCAGGAAGAAGATGATGTTCACCACGGCGTTGGTGCTCAGCGCGTTCAGTGCCGACGCGCCGAAGATAAGCGTGATGAGCAAGCCTAAACCTACATATATCAGTATGATACTCAGCCCATAGAACAAGGCATCGCGGATAGCGCTTGCGTTGGTCGTGCCGCGGGCGGCACCGTTACGCTTGATGAAGAACGATACCGTCATGGGAATGATAGGCCATACACAAGGGGTGAAGATAGCCATCAAGCCGCCGAGTAAACCCATCAGGAACACCATCCATAGGTTGTTGCCGGCTTCCGATTCGCTTCCATCCTCTTCTGCAGCAACGACTTCTTCCTTATTGGCTGCTATCTGATTCTCAGGCGTATAGGCAAAGGTCTCGGGCGCGATACACTGCTTATCATCGCAGGCGTTGTAGCGTACCTCCACTTCGCCCTTGTTAGGCAATGCCACCGTGAAGGTGCCTGCATATTCCTCATCGAAGTCGCCTTCGGCAGGAATATCAATGATGTTCAGGTGCCAACCTTCATCAATCGTTGCGGTGAGGTAGATACTGTCGCCGCGCGTCTCTCCCGTCCAATGGATGGGATTTACCATTTGTGCGCTCAAGGTCAAGCCTGTGAGCATACAAACCATCAATAAATAGAGTTTTTTCATATAGTTCCGTTGTTTTCGTATTTTTCGTTATTTGCGTATTACGTATGTTAGTTTTCACGATGGATGTGGGCGCCTATGGCATTCAGTCGCGCCTCTATATCTTCGTAGCCGCGGTCTATTTGGTCGATGTGGTCAATGCGACTGATTCCGTCTGCCGCCATGGCAGCAATCAGCATAGCAATACCAGCGCGGATATCGGGCGAGGTCATGTTGTTATGCTTCAGGTGCATCTGCCTGTCGTGCCCTATCACCACCGCTCGGTGGGGGTCACAGAGGATAATCTGCGCACCCATGTCTATTAGTTTATCTACGAAGAAGAGACGGCTCTCGAACATCTTTTGATGTATCAACACCGAGCCGCGTGCCTGCGTTGCCACTACCAAGATAACCGACAGCAAGTCTGGCGTCAGTCCGGGCCATGGTGCATCGGAGACAGAGAGGATAGACCCGTCAATAAACGACTCTATTTGATAATGCTCCTGCGCGGGGATGTAGATGTCGTCTCCCTGTTGCACCACGGTGATACCCAGTCGGCGGAAGGCTTCGGGGATGATGCCCAGATCGCGGTAGGACACATCCTTGATGGTCAGTTCGCTACCCGTTAGCGCCGCCATACCAATGAACGACCCCACCTCAATCATATCGGGCAGCAGGGTGTGCTGCGTGCCGTGCAAGGACGGCACACCATAGATGGTCAGCAGGTTAGAGCCTACGCCTTCTATGCGCGCGCCCATGCGGTTGAGCATATGGCAGAGTTGCTGGATATAAGGCTCGCAGGCGGCGTTGTAGATGGTAGTTACCCCTTCTGCCAATACTGCCGCCATGATGATATTCGCCGTACCGGTAACGCTCGCCTCGTCGAGCAACATATACTGCCCCACCAGTTTCTCCGCTTTGAAGCGGAAAGCGCCTATCGAGTCATCGAAAGCGAAAGTCGCTCCAAGGTTCACCATACCTTGAAAATGGGTATCCAAGCGGCGACGACCTATCTTATCTCCCCCGGGCTTGGCATAGATAGTCTCACCCAAGCGAGCCAAGAGCGGACCTATCAACATCACCGACCCACGCAGTTTGGCGCATTTCTTCAAGAAGAGCGTACTTTGCAGATAGTCGGTATTCAGACTTTTGGCGCAGAAAGCAAACTTACCCTTGCTCAGCGGCGTAACCTCCACGCCCATCTCCCGCAACAGGTCTATCAAATTATTGACATCCAATATGTTAGGTACATTACCCATAACTACCTGCTCGGTAGTAAGCAAGGTGGCACAAAGCACTTGCAGCGCTTCGTTCTTCGCCCCCTGTGGCGTGATACTGCCATGCAGTTTATGTCCTCCTTCTATAATAAATGCTGCCATTGATAATTATGAATTATGAATTATGAATTATGAGGGCGCTGGAATTGAGTTTCAAAGCATGTGCACACATAATTCTTAATCTTTAATTAGGTTTACCTCCGGATGGAGGGTGATTTGAAAGCGTTGCGCTATACTCTCCGTAATGTCTGCCGCAAGGGTGATGATGTCTTGTGCGGTGGCATTGCCTGTGTTCACAATCACGAGCGGTTGCTTCTCATACACCTGTGCCCCACCCTGTCGCTTGCCTTTCCATCCGCATTGCTCTATCAGCCATGCTGCGGGAATCTTTATGCCGTCTGCGGTCTCAAAATGCGGTATCTCCGCCGCCGTCTTATGCTCTTGTTGAAGTATCGTCTGGAAATGCTCGGAAGAGATAATCGGATTTTTGAAGAAACTGCCTGCGGAGCCTAAATCCTCGGGCTCGGGCAGTTTCTGCTTGCGGATAGCAATCACCGCCTCGCGGATATTCATCGGCGTAGGCTCCTTGCCTGCCAATGCCTGCCGCAGGTTGCCATAGTCGAGGCGCGGTTGCAGTTGTTTACTCAGGTGGAAGACCACGCTCGTGATGATATACTGCCCTTTCCATTCATTCTTGAAGATACTGTCGCGATATCCGAAGCGGCAGTCTGCGTTGGAGAAGACACACTCTTCGCCGCTCTCCACCGCAACCGCATGCACCTCGCGAATCACATCTTTTGCCTCCACACCATACGCCCCCACATTCTGCACCGCCGAGGCACCTACCTCGCCCGGGATATGGCTTAGGTTCTCCAATCCGTAGAGCCCCATGTCGGCTACCTGTGCTATCAGGTCGTCCATCACAATGCCTGCGCCCACCTCTATGTTGACGCCTTCGGCGTCCTCTTCCAGCGCACGGGCAAAGCAGATACGCGAGTGGAGCACCACACCATCAAAGTCTTTGGTAAACAATAAGTTGGAGCCTGCACCTATATGCAACAAACGCTCGCTCTTATAGGTCTGCAAGAGCGCGCGCAACTCCTCCAAGGAAGTGTATTCCGCATATACTCGTGCGTGAGCAGGAATACCAAAGGTATTTGGGATTAGTCTTTGTTCTGTCATTTTGCGAAAAGTCAAATCTCATTCACATCGCTGGGCATGCGCCAGTCGCCGCGCGGCGAGAGGCTCACTGCCACCACTTTCGGTCCGTCGGGCATGCAAGAGCGCTTGAACTGCTGGCGGAAGAAACGCTGCATGAAGACATTGAGCCACTTGCGGATGGTCTCCTCATCGTACACGTCGGCAAACGCCTGTATCGCCATGTAGGCTATCTTCTCGCGCGTAAAACCGTAGTGGAGGAAGTAGTAGATGAAGAAATCGTGCAACTCATAGGGTCCCACCTTGTCTTCGGTTATCTGCGCGATGTTGCCCGCTTCGTCGGTCGGCAGCAGTTCGGGCGATACGGGGGTGTCGATGATATCCATCAGCGTGCGGCGCGTCTCCTCGCCGAAGAGGTTCTCCGCCGCATAGCGCACCATATAGCGCACAAGGGTCTTGGGGATACCGGCATTCACGCCGTACATCGACATCTGGTCGCCGCAGTAGGTCGCCCAGCCGAGTGCCAACTCGCTCAGGTCGCCCGTACCCACCACGATACCGTTGTATTTGTTCGCCATATCCATCAGTATGAGCGTGCGCGAGCGTGCCTGCGCGTTCTCATAAGTGATGTCGTGGTTGTCTATGTCGTGCCCGATGTCGTTCAGGTGCTGCGTAACCACCTCGCGGATGGGTATCTCGTAGGTGGTAACGCCCAATTGGTCCATCAGCGCGAGCGCGTTGTCGTGCGTGCGGTCGCTGGTGCCGAAGCCGGGCATGGTGATACCGATGACGCGGCTGTAGTCGTAACCCAAGCGGTCAGCCGCCTGCACGCATACCAAGAGCGCAAGCGTGCTGTCCAAGCCGCCGGAGATACCCACCACAACCGTCTCCGCATGCGTATGCTGCCAGCGGCGCATCAGGCCGTTGGTCTGTATCGCGAGCACATCCATGCAGTACTCATCCTCGTTCGCCTTCGCAGGCAGGAAGGGCGTCATGGAGAAGGTGCGATGGAGGGGCTCGGTGAAGTCCTCATCGCGCTCTATCGGGGCAACATTGATTTTGCGGTAATGCCCCACTTTGTCGGAGGTGAAGTTGGTATTGCGTTGGCGCTCGGTGCGCAGACGCTCAATGTCAATCTCCTGAATAATCATGTCCGACACGCGTTGGAAGCGTTCGCCCTCGCTGAGCATAACCCCGTCCTCGGCAATATAGGTCGAGCCGGAGAAGACCACATCGGTCGTGCTCTCGCCCACGCCCGAGGAGGTATAGACATAGCCGCAATGCACGCGGGCTGACTGCTGGGTAATCATCTGGCGGCGGAAAGCATTCTTCCCCACGAGGCAGTTGCTCGAAGACAGGTTGAAGATGAGTTCCGCGCCCTGTATCGCCAACTGGGTAGAGGGCGGCAGCGGGCTCCACAGGTCTTCGCATATCTCTATACCGAAGCAGTAGTGGCGCGTGGTGAAGAGCAGGTCGGTGCCGAAAGGCACATCGCCGCTCCATAGTTCGATGGTCTCCGCGTCGGCGCTGCGTTGCCATGCCCTGCCGGAGGTGAACCAACGCTTCTCGTAGAACTCGCCCGTGTTCGGAAGGTTTATCTTCGGCACAACGCCCAGCACCTCGCCGTCGGTCATCACGAAAGCGCAGTTGAACAGGTTATTATCCACCTGCAGCGGTGCACCTATCAGCACGATAATAGGTTTCTCGCGCGTGTAAGCGCACACATCTTCCAGCGCCGCCAGCGCATCCTGCTGCAACTGCTGCGTGAAGAACAAGTCCGCGCAGGTGTAGCCCGTGAGCGTCAGTTCGGGGAAGCATATCACCTCCACGCCTTCTTCGATGGCTTCGGCAATCTGCCGCTTCACCTCTTGCGCATTCTGCCCGCAATCTGCAACATGCAAGGAGGGCACCGCCGCCGCCACACGCACAAATCCAAAATCGGTCGTATTCATCACGATGATTCACTAAATTAAGTCATTACTCGTACATGCTCCTTATTTGAGCGCACAAATTTACTAAATTCCTTTGACATGAGCAAATTTACCTCGTATTTTCTAACCAAAATAATGAAAAATACAAAAAAATAACATTTTCTTTCAAAATTATTTGGTCATATCAAAAAAAAGCAGTACCTTTGCACTCGCTTTCGAAAAAGAGAGTAGTTACCAAGGTGCTATCGTCTAGTGGCCTAGGACAACGGCCTCTCACGCCGTAAACCCCGGTTCGAGTCCGGGTAGCACTACAAGAGAAGGAACTATCAAAGTCTGTGGATTTTGGCAGTTCCTTTTTGTTTTACAGCCGCACATAAAAAGCCCTTTGAAAAACCCAAAAACCAATAGCACAAGGGCACCTCGGCAGACACCCATATCTCCCACCGAGAAAATCAGCCGACAAACTTGGGTGATTCTTGGGTGATTCTTAGGTGATTCTTGGGTGATTCTTGGGTGATTCCGCCACCTCTTTCGATACAAAACCGTAAACATAGCACAGTTATGAAGTACCTTACTCCGGCGCAAGCCGTACAATTCGTTAAATCCGGCGACACGATCGTGGTGCAAGGTTCCACCTCTATCCCGATGGTGCTCCTGCGGGCGCTCACCGCACGCGCTGCCGAACTGCGCGATGTGAAAATCATCAGCGGCTTCGGCGTACACCCGGAGGAAGCACCCTACGCCAAACGCGAATTGATAGACTCTTTCCGCGCACTCAATATCTTTGTGCCCAACAACCTGCGCCGCGCCATGAAAGAGGGCGTGGCAGACACTATCCCTTGCTTCCTCGGAGAGGTGCCATCCCTCTTCCGCAGCGGTTTAGTACCCGTAGATGTAGCGTTCCTCAATGTGAGCGAGCCCGATGAAGAAGGCTACTGCTCCTTCGGTATCTCCGCCGACATCGCCTTCTCCGGAGCAGAATGTGCCAAGACCATCATCGCGCAGGTGAATAAGTACATGCCCCGCACCTTTGGCGACCCCGTCATCCATGTGAGCAAAATCACCGCCCTCTGCCGAGGCGACGAGCCTTTGGTGGAGGTGCCGACCCCGGTCCCCTCCGAGGTGGACACCAAGATAGGCAACTTCATCGCCAACGAAATCCCAGATGGTGCCACCTTGCAGATTGGCGTGGGCGGCATACCCAACGCCGTCATCAATGCACTCAGCAATCACCAACACCTCGGCCTACACACCGAAGCCATCACAGACGGCGTGCTACCCCTCATCGAGAAGGGTATCATCGACAACAGCCAAAAGAAGATTCTCCCCGGGAAATCAGTCGGCAGCCTCATCCTTGGCTCCAAGCACCTCTACGACTATATTGATGGCAACCGCGACTTCGTCATCCGCGATGTGGCATGGACCAACGACCCGCAAATCATACGACAGAACCCACGCGCCATGGCTATCAACTCTGCCATCGAGGTGGACCTGACGGGACAAATCTGCGCCGACTCAATCGGCGAGACTATCATCTCAGGTGTCGGCGGGCAACACGACTTTATGTACGGTGCCGCACTATCCGAAGGAGGCAAATGCTTCATCGCACTGCCCAGCATGACCAACAAAGGGCAGTCGAAAATTGTGGCGAACCTCGCCCCGGGCGCGGGCGTAGTTACCACGCGATTTCAGGCGCAGTATATCGTAACCGAGCACGGCATTGCCTTCCTGCGCAACCTGCCCCTGGCTGACCGTGCGAAAGCACTTATCCGTATTGCAGACCCCTCCGTGCGCGAAGACCTTGAGCGCGCAGCCGTCGCCCGCTTCGGCATTGGATTCCTTCGACTGAGATAAAGAATAATACTAACAACTCCATATCCTCCGTTAAAATCCAATAAATCTCGCGAGCGTAAGCGAGCAGGATAACGAGTTAATGCCTTGCAGCGGGCTACGCCCTTGCAGAGATTTGGAGGGATTTTTACGGAGTATCTCTACGCACTATTATGAAACATAAACACTTCCTTCTCTTCTTCCTCCTCATCCCCCTGCTGATACAAGCCGAGGAGATGCCCGTTGGCTACTACGATGCCATTGACGGCAAGCAAGACAGTGTCTTGAAATCCACTTTGGGGCAGATTATCCGCCCCCATACCGCTATCCCCTACGGCAGCGGAGCAGATAAGACATGGGGCGTGTTCTACTACTCCGACCAAGACGAAGAGGGCTACTGCATGGATATGTATTGCGACAAGTGGAAGAAGTTCACCTCAGTGGGCGCAGTGGTGAGCGGGTGCAACATCGAGCACTCCTTTGCCAAATCGTGGTGGGGAGGCAGCAAGAACGATGCCTACAAAGACTGCTACCACCTCAATCCGTCTAACACTACCGCCAACTCCTCGCGCAGCAACTATCCCCTCGGCGTGCCTACCAAAGACCTGAAAGACCAATCGGTTACAGGTTCGTTGAAGGTGGGCAGAGCCACCTACGAGGGCGAGACCTTTTGGGTGTTTGAGCCAAAAGACGAATACAAAGGCGACTTCGCACGCGCCTACTTCTATATGGCTACCTGCTACGGCGATGAACTCACTTGGCGCTTGGACAACAAAGATGTAGGCAGCAAATACGCCATGCGCAACGACTCCTACTTGGAGTTCCGCGACTGGGAGATAGAGGTGCTCATCACATGGCACCGCCAAGACCCCGTGAGCGAGAAAGAGACCAAGCGCATGGACGCCGTCAGCGACTTCCAGCACAACCGCAACCCCTTCATCGACTACCCCGACTTGGCAGAGTATATCTGGGGCAACAAGAAAGGCACGGCGGTCAACTTGTCTGAACTGAACGGCGAAAGTACCTCCCTACCCGCCTCCACCGCAGACACACCCTCCGTACGCAAAGTCATTCGCAACGGACAAGTGCTCATTGAACGCGACGGCTGCCTGTACACGGTCTTCGGTCAACCGCTCGAATAAGCAACCTCTTTGTTTTTTTTCGCCTGCGACTCATTATTATTTGCATATGTGAATTATTTTGAGTACCTTTGCAGGCGTTTTTTGTTATTTAGCATATCGTATGGAGAAAGTAGCATTGGTAACCGGCGCCAGTTCGGGAATCGGATACGAATACGCCCGCGTGATGGCGGGAAGAGGATATAACCTGCTCATTATTAGCAACGAAGAGGCTATCCACGAAAAGGCGAAGATACTTCGCAAGGACTATCCCGTTGAGGTGGTTTCGTTGGTGCGAAACCTCGGCGTGCAGGAGGCAGCAAAGGAGTTGCACACCTACTGCAAGGAGCACGACCTGCAAGTGGAAGTACTGATTAACAACGCCGGCGTATATCACGACCGCGACTTTTTGGACGACTCGGAGGCGTTTAACTACCTGATTCTCAACCTCCACATGATAACCCCCGCCATGCTCACCTACTACTTCGGGCAAGACATGGTGTCGCGCGGGAAAGGATATATCCTGAACATGTGTTCCATCACGGCGAGTGTGGCGGTGCAGCGAATGGGCACCTACGGAGCCAGCAAAGCATTCCTACAGAATTTCACCCGCTCCGTGCATGTGGAGTTGCGCGGGAAAGGCGTGATAGTAACCAATGTCAGCCCGGGCGCGGTGCAGACGGGATTGTACAACCTGCAGTCCTACGCCATGAAGATTGGACGCGGATTAGGGTATATCGTTACCCCGCAGTACCTTGCCAAACGCGGCGTGAATGCATTGTTCCGCGGACGCGCAAAGGTAACCGTACCATGCATATGGAATTACCTGCTGCTCTTCTTCGTTGCACTCGTACCCACATGGCTGCTATTGCTGATTCGCAAACTGAAATGGTTCTAAGTTAGACCGCGCTACACGCTGTTTGACCGCGCTACACGCTGTTTGAAGTTAGACAGCGAAGCGGTCCAACAGCGAAGCGGTCCATATAATCAATATATCTATGAAAGTCCTAATGGCAATGTCGGGTGGAATTGACTCCACGGTAGCAGCCATGCTCCTCTTGGAGCAGGGCTATGAGTTGGTGGGCGTAACCTTCCGCACCTTCGACAGTATCAAAGAGTCCTGCCTTGCGCGGGAGAAAGGTTGCTGCTCGGTGGAGAGCATTATGGAAGCCAAACACATGGCGCAGACATTAGGCTTCGAGCACCATATACTCGACTTTCGCGACACCTTCCGCGAGCATGTGATTGCCAACTTCATCTCGGAATACAGCCGCGGGCGCACGCCGAACCCCTGCGTGCTATGCAACTCGCATATCAAGTGGGGCGAGTTGGTGAAGGCAGCGGATGAATACGGTTGCGACCTTATCGCTACAGGACATTATGCACAGATAGCAGAGCACCGCGGACATTGGTATCTGCGCAATGCGGCAGATACCCGCAAAGACCAGACCTATTTCCTTTGGATGTTGACAGAGGAAAACCTGCGGCGCACGGTCTTCCCCTTAGGAGGACTGACCAAACCCGAGGTGAGGCAGATAGCCTTTGAACACGGCTTCGAGAAACTGAGCAAGAAGACGGAGAGCCAAGAGATTTGCTTTGTGCCGAACAACGACTATCGGCAATTCCTCTCAGAGCAAGGCGTACAAGTGCCTGCGGGCAAGTATGTGAACGCTGAGGGAAAAGTCTTAGGCGAGCATATGGGCTTCTGCAACTACACCATCGGGCAGCGTAAGGGATTAGGAATAGCCCTGGGGACACCGCAGTTCGTTACCAAGATAGACGCCGCCCGCAATGAAGTAATGTTGGGCAGCCACGACGACCTCTACGCCACCGAGGTACAAGCCGATAGTGCACGCATACGAGACCTTGAGTGGTTGCAGGAGTCGCCCACAGTCAGTGCACGAATCCGCTACAAGTCGCCTGCCGTACCCGCACAGATAGACCTGTCGGACTACACGAAAGAGCAACCTACCCTACGCCTACATTTCGAGCAACCCGTATGGGGTATCACACCCGGACAGTCCCTCGTCCTCTACAAAGACAACTTGGTCGTAGGAGGTGGATTGATTGAGGGATAAACCACAATGCCGCACCCAATGGACTGACATTGAGAATGTACGCGAGTATTTCGATTTCTTCCAACATTACACAGATTTGTTCAATAGATAAAGGCTACCATATTGGGCGCTTACTATCTTTTTGCTTTTTTTTCACATTCTGCGGTTTATTTCATACAAAAACAAAAAAGATTTGTGTATTTCGCAAAAAAGCAGTACCTTTGCCACTGCAAGTAAGTACGCACATAGTACCGTCCACAAACTTCCCAACCTATGGACAATCAGCCCATCACTTTTGACAGACCTCGTATCGTCCGCACCGGTATCACGGTGGCGGTGTTGGTGGCATTGTATCTGCTGATTAAGCGGCTGAGCGGGGTGTTATTGCCCTTCTTGATTAGTTTTGTCATTGCCTATATGCTGGCGCCGATAGTGGATTTCTTTCAGAAGAAATGCCGTTTGCGCAACCGCCTGCTATCGGTAGTTATCACATTGGTGCTGGTGACAGGGGTAATAGCAGCCGCCTTTGCAACCCTCGCACCGATGGTCAGCAAGCAGATGACAACCCTCTCCACCAGCGTAACGGAGTATGTGCGCAACTTCAACCCCAACGATTATTTCTCGCCGCGCATGAACGAGGCTATCAAAGAAGCCGTCGCGAACTTGGATGTAGAGAAATTGCTGCAGAATCAAGATATACAGAAAGCCATCAAGTCTTTAGTGCCGAAGTTAGGCAGTTGGATCAGCAGCGGTATCAGTTCGCTTGCCGGCTTAGCAGTGGTGTTCGTCTGTCTGTTGTATATCATCTTCCTGCTGATAGACTTCGAGAAGATACGCGCCAATTGGGCGACCTACATCCCCGACCGCTGGCGCGAATCGGTGGTGATGCTCATAGGCGACCTCGACCGCCATATGAACGGCTATTTCCGCGGGCAGGCGTTGATAGCACTATGCGTAGGCATACTCTTCGCCATCGGTTTCCAGATAATCGGGCTGCCGATGGGCATCGCCATGGGACTGATAGTGGGGGTACTGAACCTAATCCCCTACATGCAGGCACTAGGCATTCCGCCTTGTATCTTCCTCGGGCTGATACAGTCGTTTGAGACAGGCAGACCCATCTGGGTAGTAATGCTGAGTATCGCCATAGTGTTCATCATCGTACAAAGCATACAAGACTTAGTGCTGACGCCCAAAATCATGGGTAATGTAACGGGCATGGGACCGGCAGCAATACTTCTCTGCCTGTCT
Source organism: Bacteroidales bacterium (assembly GCA_022777485.1). GTDB lineage: Bacteria > Bacteroidota > Bacteroidia > Bacteroidales > Paludibacteraceae > Colicola. The sequence goes on along the minus strand of JALFGC010000096.1, from coordinate 13,839 downwards.
ATATGGGGAGCACTGCTCGGCGTAGTGGGTATGATTATCGCCCTGCCGCTGACCACACTCCTCGTCTCCTACTACAAGCGCTTTGTCCTTCACCTACCGGAAGAACAAGTGCAAACCACCCGCGCACCAAGCCCGATTAGCAAAGCCATGAGCAGATGGAGAAACAAAAAGAAAACGAAATAAACACTTTTTTATTAACCAACTAAAATTCATTATTATTATGAAGAAAATGATTATCGCATGCGCTGTGGTATTAGCAGCCTGCTTGTCGTCCTGCGGCGACACCAACTATTGCTATGAAGTAACTGTAAAAACTAATGTTCTTGTAGAGACCTCAACTACTCATTATTTTTGGGGAACATCTAATGAATTGGACGCATTTAAGGACGAACTTCGTAAAGGGCAAGAGGCAATAGGTATCTCAAAAGACGCGATTGAGATTACGGCAAAGCGCACAAGCAAGAGCCAAAGCGACTGCCATAAATAAAAGGAAACGCACAGATATTTTGACATATCCCCAAGGAGGGCTATCTAACAAATGAGGTTAGGTAGCCTCTTTTTTTGATAAAATGTACATAGCGTTTGCATATTTCAGTATTTTTTAGTACCTTTGCGGCGTTTTTTAAGAAAGCATTATGAGACGATTCCACATACATTCACTATATATCTTTTTTACCCTTCTACTCTTCTCCGTTAAGGTGTTGGCGGTGGATACGCAGGTGCTTGCCGACTCGCTGCAAGCGCGGTATGTACCCTTCTCTTCAGTATGGTCGCCGCAGGTGAAAATAAAGCAAGTGCGCGTGAACGGAAGTAGCGTTACTGTGCGCACGAATGGCGTATTAGGAGGCATAGTATTCAGTCCTTCGGACTTGGTGGCGCTGCGCAAACAAGTAAGTTTGTGGGTATTGGGTCACCCGCGTGGAAAAGTAAGTATCTATTCCAATAAATACGAGTTAGGCGAGTTGCTCCCCGACCGCTTGCAGACGCGAAAGAGCAAGTATCCCCACTACGCCGCGCCCACCAAAGAAGAGAACCCCGTCCGCGGTGCACTCGCCGATAGGCGTATCGCACTCTGGGCGAGCCATGGCACCTACTATAACCATACCCGCGAGGGCTGGATATGGCAGCGTGCCACACTATGGAACACGGTGGAGGACTTGTATTCCACCGAATATGCACGGCTGGTGGTAACCATGCTTGAGAACGCGGGGGCCACCGTCCTGCAACCCCGACCGAGCCTTAACGACCCGCAGGCGTGGGAACTTGGCGCCAGCGGGCTGCCGCGATGGACAGAGGGTGCGCGCTACTGGCTCGAACATATCGGCTTTGCGGATACCGTTTGGAATAAATACGAGGGAGAAGACGACTACAAAGCCGACCTGCAATGCCGCGGGCTATGGCTCAACTACCTCACGGGCGGCAGCCGGTGCAACCCCTCATCGGAGGGCATGGCTATGCCTGTGGATATGTGCCTCGCGCTACATACCGACGGCTACGACGCGGGCAACGACACCACCATCATCGGCACACTCGCTATCTATACCGACCACGATGAAGAGGGCAACAAACAGTTCCCCAACGGCATCTCACGGCAAGTCAACCGCGACCTTGCCGACTATGTGCAGACACAACTCGTGGAAGACATCCGCCAAACCATGGCACCCGAATGGACGCGGCGACAATTGCACAACGCCAACTATTGTGAGGCACGATACCCCCTTGTTCCCTCGCTGCTCTTAGAGATATTGAGCCACAAGAACATGGCAGACATGCGCTATGGGCTTGACCCACGCTTCCGCTTCATCGCCGCGCGCGCCATCTACAAAGGTGTACTTCGTTACCTCTGCGGAGCGAATGCAGTAGTGCAGCCCCTGCCCATACGCGAAGTGGCAATAGACTATGCCGATGGGGGATGGCAACTCACTTGGCGACCTGTGGCGGACACACTGGAAGCAAGCGCCATGCCCACACACTATGAGATCTACCGCCGGCAGGAAGACAAGGGCGAGTGGCAACCCATCGCGACTACCAAGACCCCGCAAGCAAGGATAGAAGCAACGCAGGGAGTGAAGACCGACTTCTATGTAGTGGCGGTGAACGACGGCGGGCAGAGCCTGCCGAGTGCGGTAGTGAGTGCGTACCTATCCACTTCCCTTGACTCTTTGGGTCGGCCTGGAGACCGACCCTCCATGGTATCTCCCGCGATTATTGTGGATGCCTTCGACGAGGTCTATGGTCCCGATTGGTTTGCCGACAGCCTGCGAGCAGGCATCGTCCCGGGCTCCTATGCCGTAGAGGAAGGCTACACCGTGGCGTACATCGGCGACCAGTGGGATTTCGACCGCCAATCGCCATGGCTGGACGATGACAACTGCGGATGGGGAATGTGCTACCGCGATCACCAAGGAAAACGCACCATAGGCAACACACGCGACTACGCGGCACAACACGGGCAGGTATTCGCGGCGAATGATATATCGTATGTATCTCGCACAAGCAGAACCCTTCCCGAAGACCTGTCGGCTTACAGCATGATAAATGTCATCACCGGCAAGAACCGACAGCCCCTCGCAGACAGCACCATCGCTGCCTTAGGCAACTATGTAGAAGCGGGCGGAAGCCTACTGGTAAGCGGCAGTTACCTCGGCAACTCCTTTGCCCCTATCGGGCATTACCGCCTGCAAGCCGCTCGCGCCACACGCAGCGGTATCATACGCTGGGAGACAACAGACACTCTCCATGCGCACACTTCCCTAACAGATACTCTCTCCTTCCCACCAATACCCCAATGCAAAACCTTCCACTTGGAGACCCGCCCCAACGACCGCCAACTCTTTGCCGAAGCACCCGAAGGTATCTGCCCCGCGGACATAGAGGCAACGCGCCTCGGACTATACGAGGATATGCGCGTAGGCATAGGTGTGCGCCGTGAGTCCGCACTCGGAGGAAAAGCCATCATACTCGCCTTCCCCATAGAGGCAGTACAAGAATGGCAATCCCTGCTACAACAAATAATCAACCAACTGAAAGACGAAAACCCTATAAAGCATAGCATATAAATGAAAAAGAAAAACCTCCCTCTGCTCAAAGACATAACCATCACCGGCATCGCCGCTGAGGGCAAAGCGCTGACCCGCATAGACGACATGGTGGTCTTCGTCCCCTACTGCGTGCCCGGCGACATAGTGGACCTGCAGGTAACCAAGAAGAAACACTCCTTCATGGAGGCGCGCGTGGAGCGTATCGTAAAACCCTCCGAGGAGCGTTGCGAAGCGGTATGCAAGCACTACGGCGTCTGCGGAGGATGCAAGTGGCAGATTCTGCCCTACCCCGCCCAACTGCGCTACAAGCAGCAGCAGGTAACCGACAACCTCACCCGCATCGGCAAGGTCAAACTACCCGAGATAAGTCCTATCCTTGGCAGCAAGCATATCTACGCCTACCGCAACAAACTCGAGTTCACCTTTGCCGACCGCAAATGGCTCTCGTGGGATGAAATCCACGCAGCGGGAGGCTTAGACCAAATAGACAACACCTACGGCTTGGGCTTCCATATCACCAACTGCTTCGACAAGGTGCTCGACATAGAGGAATGCCACCTCATGCCCGACATCAACAACCGTATCCGCAATGGCATTCGCCGCTTTGCACGCGACCACGCCATGACTTTCTACAACGAGCATACACACCAAGGGCAGTTGCGCACACTCATCCTCCGTGCGAACCACAAAGGAGAAATCATGCTCATCCTCTCCTTCGGCGAGCCGCTGGACGACAACGGATTCGCCTTGCTCGAGTGGCTACACAGCGAGTTCCCCGAGATAGTCAGCCTGCAATATGTAGTCAATACCAAGTACAACGACACCATAGGCGACCTCGATATACAAGTCTTTTTCGGTGCCGACCATATCATGGAAGAGATGGAAGGCTTGCAGTTTAAGGTAGGTCCCAAGTCCTTCTACCAGACCAACACCGAGCAGGCATACGAACTCTACAAGGTAGCACGCGACTTCGCCGAACTCACGGGCGAGGAACTCGTCTTCGACCTCTACACCGGCACCGGCACCATCGCCAACTTCGTCGCCAAGCAAGCCAAGCAGGTGATTGGCATAGAGTATGTGCCCGAGGCGATAGAAGACGCGAAAGTGAATGCGAAGCTGAATCTTCTCGACAACACTCTCTTCTTCGCAGGCGATATGAAGGATATTCTCAACGAGGACTTCATTGCGCAGTATGGTCGCCCCGATGTCATCATCACCGACCCGCCGCGCGCAGGCATGCACGAGGATGTAGTGAAAACCATCCTCTTCGCCGAACCCAAACGCATCGTCTATGTCAGTTGCAACCCCGCCACACAAGCACGCGACCTCGCCTTGCTCGATGAGAAATACGAGGTTACCAAAGTGCAACCCGTGGATATGTTCCCCCACACCCAACATGTGGAGAATGTGGTGCAACTCAAATTAAGAATTTTGAATTAAGAATTAAGAGAGCATGTCTCGCTTTCGTCAAATAGCACTTCTCTTCGCTTTGCTTATAGGCAGCAGCCTATGGGCAGGAGAGGCTGCGCCCCCAAGTCAGGGGATGCAACCCACTACCTTTGGGGATGCCAATCTACAACCGAAGATACAGATTGCGAAAGGCGAACGGAAAGACACCCTATTGATGAGCGAGGCAGCAGCAGATACCATTGTGCCAAAGACAGTACAGGAAGCACAAACGGCAGGCGTGGAGATAGATGTGGATAAGAAAATCATCCGCCCGCAAGTCCTCGGTCTCTCTGCAGGCAACACCCTGCAAGAGATTCTCTTGCTGATACCCGAACTGCTTGACCGCGGCAACGAAGACTTGCTATCGCGCTACACCCTGCAAATAGACGACATCGGCGTCGGACAGAGCAAGGATGTGGTGCTGACCACCTTGCGGGCAGGAGAGATAGATTACATAGAAATCATGCACTCCCCCACCGTCAGCGTACAGCAGAACGGCGAAGGAGGTGTTATCAATGTCCACCTCAAGCCCGTAGAGCAAAACTTCCACGGCTCGGCAATGGCGGATGTCTATACCAACTTCCACAACACGGTGGACTTATCGCCCTCGGTCTATTTCACTTATGGCGGCAAGAAATGGCAGTTGCGAGCAAACCTCGTGATGGAGTACTATCGCCCCACCACCTTCACCCAGACGGATACGCGCGTACATAACATACTTATCCCCAACGCCCGCGACACCACCACCTGGCTGCGCGACACCACCATTACCAACTTCCTACAACAGACCGCGAAGGTGCAGTTCGACTATCAGCCCTCCGACCAAGACAGGCTTACCTTCAGCCTATGGGAGAGCATGCAATGGGAGACTTCGCAGAGCCAATCGCTCACTACCATCTTCCGCCCTATCGAGACCACAGACATGCCCGCGCTGTGGCAGCAGACCGACCTCGCTTCGGCGCAGGCTGTAAACACCAAGCGAGCCAATCTCACCGCCATGGCGCGCTACAAACGGCTGTACTTGATGGGAGGCGAACTGCAAGTGGATATGATATACAACTACGGCTATCGCGCAGATGCAACGGAGAAAGGCTATGCCGCTGTAGAGGGAACCATTCCCGCGCAGCAGTATGCCCACACTACCGACAGCCCACACGAATGGCAGGTGAACATACAGACCAAGCACGCCATCGCCCCCGAGCATTTGGGACTTTACGACTCCGAGATGTGGCTCACGGCGGGCGTGAACGGCATATATACCTATCGCAACAGCCATCTGCTGCAACATGCCGAGGGACAGATGTTCAGCAAGGGCTACCACCAAGACTTAGGCTTGCGCAAGCAGCAAACCTACATCTCGCCCCTGCTGCAATGGGACTACCGCATAGGGTCGGTGAAAATGCAGGCGGGTGTGCGTTACCAAATGCTCTGCTGCACGCTGCGGACCAACTCCCAACCCGATTGGACAGGCATAGACCACGACTGGACTGGAAGCCTCAACGCCGCGTGGGCTATCACACGCAAGCACACGCTGCAACTGAATATCGCACGCAACATCCTCCGACCCGAGGACCAGCAACTCTTCCCCTACCCCTACTACCTGCCCGCTTCGCAGGAGATAGTCATCGGCAACGACTCACTCCGCGCCGCTTGTTTCCATAGCGTAGGTGTGAACTACCTCTTCCGCCATCCGTTTACCAAAGAGGAAGACGGCAGACTGGTGCTGCATGCCGGCATCGACTACATTCGCGCAGATGGGCTGGTAACGGAAATAACCAGGTTGTACAAAGACAACAATGCCATACCCTATCATACCTTTGAGAATCAAGAGAGTAGCAATGTGATGAGCCTCAGCGGCTCGCTCTTCCTGCGCTACCGTATCTTCTCCATGTCGGTTGCCGCCAACACCTATGTGAACTGCAAGGCAAAGAACGACTACTATTGGTATTACAACCTCTCCTTTTCGCCCTGCTTTGCTTTCCGAAACCAATGGCTGCTGTCGGGTAAAATCATGTACAACAGCAAGATAGAGATGAGCGACAGTTATATCGGCGACTGCTTCTACCTGCAACTGCGCCTGAGCAAGACCATCGGCAAATGGACTATCCACGCCAGCATAGACGATGTATTCGACCAAAAGACGGTGGATAGAAGCACGCACAACTTGTCCCGACATGTCGGGATCAACGAATCGGCGCAAAACGCGGGCAGCACCCACCAACAGCAAGAAATCACCGAGCGCACCTACGACCTCTACAAACGACTGTTCATGATCGGCGTAGTGTACGGCTTCTAATAGCAAATGGTCAAATAGTAAATGGTCAAATAGTAAATAGTCCAATAGCAAATGTTACTTACCATTCTTAGTGTTTTTTTCGTAACCTTCACCGATAAACAAGGTAGTGCCCCTATCGCTTTCTCCGACAGGGCGCTGGAGCAGCGCACCAAGTGGGCTATCCCCACCGACTCGCTCGATTATGCCGTCTCCACCACCTACACCGACAGCGTCCGAGCCTTAGGCGGCAAGGTCATGCATGTCAGCCGTTGGATGAACGGCGCAACAGTAGAGTGCGAAGATAGTATTGCAAACAAGATAGCCACCTGTTCATTCGTGAAAGCAATAGAGCAAACCCGCAATGAGACGGATAGTCGGCGGTATCTGTACCGCAAACAAGACTTTCTCCATTCGTCCGAGGCAGATATGGCGCGCGGCACGGATGCACAACTCGCGCTCTACAACCTACAGCCGTTGCTTGCCGCAGGGCACAAAGGAAACGGTATCGTGATGACGGTCATTGATGGAGGTTTCCATAACTACCCCGTGGGCGAGCACAGCGGGAACAGCCTGTCGAACACCTTCGACACCGCCCACTGGTTAGGGAGTTTTGATTTCACCGACGACGCCGACGAGTTCTATGGAGCGACAGGCTACCACGGCACGATGTGCTTGGGCTTGATAAGTGCCAGAACAGGGCACTATGTAGGTGCTGCCACACAAGCAGACTACTACCTCATGCGCTCCGAGGAAGACGGCAAAGAGAGCCCGAAAGAGATGGACAACCTCGTCGCTGCCTTAGAGAAAGCCGACAGCCTCGGAGTGAACATTGCCAGTATCTCGCTCGGCTATTCCGTGTTCGACAACGAGGAGTGGGACTTCGGCTATGCCGATATGAACGGGCAGACCACGCGTTGCTCTCAAGCCGCACAGATTGCAGCCCGCAAAGGTATGCTCGTTTGTGTGGCAGCAGGCAACGAAGGCAACAAAGAATGGCACTACCTCACTGCCCCCGCAGACGCCGATAGTATCTTGTGTGTGGGAGCAGTGGATAGGGATAGCGTGGTGGCATCTTTCTCGTCCAGAGGGCCTTGCAGCGACGGGCGCGTGAAGCCCGATGTGTGCGCCGCAGGCGAAGGCAGTTGTATCATCCAACCGAGCGACGGAAGCATACAGTACGGCAACGGCACCAGTTTCGCCTGTCCGCTCATCGCAGGCATGGCAGCATGCGTTTGGTCTGCCCTACCCGACCTCAACGCCATGGAGATACGACGCCGTATCATATGCTCTGCCGACCGCTACCACAACCCAGACGCCGACTACGGCTACGGCATCCCCAACGCATGGCTCGCCTACATTGGCAAAGAAGCCGACCTCAACGCCCCGAAGGACGTGTCCCGACCTGTCGGGAGCACCAACGCCCCCACCTGCCGGAAACGCTACCGCAACGGCACCCTCTACATCCTCCGCGGCACCCAATACTACGACACCCTCGGCAGAAGAGTAACCTTGGAATAGCGCTCCATTCATATCTTTTCCCCTATCAAAAGCAGCGACCGACCTCTACCAAAGGTCGGTTGCTGTTTTTTCGCGGGTCTATCGCGGGTCTATCGCGGGTCGCCCGCAGGTTGCCACCCTCCTCCCTTTAAGGGAGGGACGGGGAGGGTCTTACGGGGAGAGTTCTTTGAAGTGGGTTTTATTTGTACAAGAACCGTTTGATACTCTTCTTCGGGGTTTTCTCAAAGGGCTCGTTTTTGATTTCGATGTCTGCCACTTGCGAATAGCCCGGGATGAGTTTGTTTAGTTTCTGCAAGTTCTCCTTCATCAGCGCCTGCAACTCCTCAAGCGACATCCGCTTGCTGGTCTCCTCGTCAGGGAAGACCAAACCAATCAGTTTGCCCTCACGTTCCACCACGATGGACTCCCCTACTCCCGTTTGGTTGTTCAGTTTGTCCTCTATCTCCTCGGGATAGATGTTCTGCCCGGAGGCACCCAGAATCATCGATTTGATACGCCCACGGATAAAGATATTCTGGTGCTTGTCAATGTAGCCGAGGTCGCCGGTTCGCATCCATCCGTCTTCGGTGAACGCCGCGCGGGTGGCTTCCTCGTTCTTGTAATAGCCCATCATCACATTCTCGCCGCGCACTAATATCTCGCCCTCGCCGCTCTGCGGGTCGGGGTTGTCTATCTTCGCCTCCATGTTGGGCACAGGAGAACCGCAACTGCGGCGCTTGAAGTACTTCGGCGGGGTACCGGAGATAAGCGGTCCGCACTCCGTCATACCAAACCCGATAGTCAACGGGAAATGCACATCCAGCAAACATTTCTCCACCAGCGGGTTCATCGCTGCGCCACCGCAAAGGAAGTAGCGCACCTGTCCGCCAAACGCTTTGTTGAGCGCGTTCTTCACATGGTTGCGGATGATATTCATCACGATAGGCGTGTACCAGAAGAACTTCATCACAGGCTTCGACAACAGCGGGTCTAATTTCTTCTTGTGAATTTTCTCTATCACCAAGGGCACTGCCGCCACCATGTAAGGGTGCACATCCGACATGGCTTTCAGCACCAGCGTAGGTGTCGGCGACTTGGTCAAGTAGTAGATATGCGCACCCGCGCAAAGCGGATAAAGGAAGTCCGACAACTGCCCGAACATATGCGCCAGCGGCAACATCGACACCACTCGCTGACCGGGCTCTACCGGCAGGATATGCAGACCGTTCTCCACATTGTTCGACAGCGACTTGCCGCTAATCATCACGCCCTTGGGAGAGCCGGTGGAGCCGCTGGTGTAATTGATAAGCGCCAGCGCTTCGGGGTCAATATCATAGTGGAAATCAGCCGGTTGCATGCCCTTCGGAAACTTCGCCTTAAACGCAACGGATACCTCTTCGTGGGTAGGAATGGTGAGCGTTGCCTCTGCTTGCAGGAACGAGAAATCCTCCATCGAAAGCACCGCAGTCAGTTGCGACAAGTCTTGTTGCTGCAGGCCCTTCCATACATAAGGACCCACAAACAGCATTTTCGAATCCGAATGCCGCAACAGGTTCGCTATATCCTCAGCCTTAAAGTCCTGCAAGATACTGACAACCACTGCCTTATAGGTTGCGATAGCCAGATAGGCTACCACCCAGTTTGCACAGTTCCTACTCGCAATCGCAATTTTGTCGCCCGCCTGAATACCCATCTTCTCAAACAGCACATGCAATCGCTCCACTTCCTCCGCCATCTGCCCAAAGGTGTACGCCTGCTTCTCCCCATAATCCGACACCGCCGTATCACCCCACTGATGTTTCATTACCTCTTGCAGGTAATGCAAATAGTGATGTTTCATACTTCTTTAATTTGATAATTTGTATTTTGGTTTATTTGAAAAACACTGCAAAGGTAGTCTATTTTTGCGACATAGCAAAATTATAGGCAATAAAATCGTAATAATAGAACAGTTTATTGGCGTTTTTGGCGTAAATAATAGTCAAAGATAATGCTCCTTCGGATGATAGTGGGGGGGAAGGGGACAACCATCTTCCGTATGTTTTCTTGTCGTTTCGGTCGCATGGATGGCTTCATACGATGATAGTCCCATCGAGCTTGAAGCGCCGCCCACGCATTCTTCGGTTTGCCGGTCAAGAGCAGTTGCAGCGCCGCCACATAGTCCAGCCCCCATCGCACCGCCATCACCCACCACAGGCGTGAAGCGGGGAGGTTCTTATAGAGCATCAGCAGGTTGTTGCGGAAATTGAGATAAGTCTTGCGCGGCGACTCGTAGTGGAGCGCCCCACCGCCCAAGTGATACACCCGCGAAGCAGGCAGGCACACTAACCTATGACCGCGGCTGCACAAACGCCAGCAGAAGTCTATCTCCTCCATGTGGGCAAAGAAATCACCATCCAAACCACCTGCTTCCTTATATAGGTTTGTGCGCACGCACATACACGCGCCCGAGGTCCATAGCACATCCGCCTCGCTATCGTACTGACCTTCGTCTTGCGCCGCATAACCCACGATACGACCGCGGCAGAAGGGATAGCCGAGTATGTCCAGATATCCTCCTGCGGCACCTGCGTGCTCGAAGTGGTCTTTTTGCAAGTCAGAGAGTATCTTCGGCTGCACCGCCGCCACATCGGGGTACTGCTCCATATAGGTCAAGAGCGGTGTGAGCCACCCCTCCGTAACTGCCACATCTGAGTTCAGCAGGACGGTGTAGCGGCTATCCACCTGCTGCAACGCGCGGTTGTAGCCCTCCGCAAAACCATAGTTCTTATCCAATTGAATAAGCCTTACAGAAGGAAAATCCCGCTGCAATAGAGCGACAGAACCATCCGTAGAACCGTTGTCAGCCACGACTATCTCTGCCTCCTCCTTAGGCGTGAACGCCACCACAGAAGGCAGATACCGACGAAGCATCGCCTCCCCATTCCAATTTAATATAACGACAGAACAAAACACCTCTTATTTACGATTTACGAATTACGATTTACGATTTTCCTCCGTTAATACCCGTTAATTATTCATTAATTATTCCATGATATTCTCCATTAAAGACCGTGTAAAGAACCATTAAAAGGATTTACGAATTACTAATTACGATTTACGAATTACGATTTACTATTTGACCATTATCGGAATCCTCAGAGTTCTCAGAATACTCAGAGCAACATGTTAATTGTTAATTCACAATTGCCTCCTACTCCCTCCCTTCGTAGGGAGGGACGGGGAGGGTCCTATTTTCTCCCCCACTTCCATCGGTTATGTGTCCAGAGCCACAACTCAGGTTGTTCCAAGATATTCTGCTCCAACATCTCGGCATAGCGCAGGGTGATACCATTCTCCGGCTCTTCCGCGGGCCGGTCGGTTATCAAGTCAAAGCGTGCGACATAATAGCCGCGTTTTGGGCGGGTGATGTGCAGGTAAATCACGGGATAGCCGAACTTCTTTGCCAGCACCTCGCTACCGTCCAAGAAACCTGTATCTTGGTGCAGGAACATCGTCCAACAACGAGTTACTTGCGGGCGCGGTTTCTGGTCGCATATAAAGCCATACAGCACTTTCTGCCCCTCTTTGCGTAGGCTCAACATCCGCCGAAGCACCTGCTGCTTCTCTATCAGCACGCCCCCGCGTTGGCTGCGAACAGCGTTCATCAGGTTATCCATCCGCTCGTTCTTCAGCCGCCGATAGATATTCGCCTGCAACATGTCGTAAGGCGCAAGATGTTGGTAAAAATCCGCCATCCACTCCCAGTTTCCCATGTGCGCCAACATCCCGATGACTGCCCCGTGCTCCGCTATCAGTTGTTTCACCTGCTCTTCATTCTCGAAGACCACGCGCTGTCTCATCTCCTCTGCCGAAGCCGAGTACCCATGCACTATCTCCACTATCACATCGGCAAACGAGTGATAAAACTGCTTGGCTATCTGCTGCCGCTCTGCCTCCGTCTTGTCTGGGAAAGACAGCCGTAAGTTCTTCGCCACCACGCCACGCCGATACCGCACCACATAGTACATCACGGGGTATAGCACCCACTCAGCAAAGGCATACAGTCCCCGCAACGGTATCTTACTGAGTATCTTTACAAATCCTGCCACGATTGGATGGAGAGTTGAGGGATTACTCTTCGTACCACCCTTCTTGCAGGCCGTACTGAAACTCACCATCCATGATGAGTTGTATCTGCACCATCGTCAGCGGGCTCTGTTGCTCTTTGGCAGCCTCAGCCACATACTCCATCTGTGCCGTCTCGTCCACCTCGCCGTCTTCGTATTCCACTTCACCGGTCTCTTCGTCCACATGCAATAGTCCCACTTCCTCCAAGAAATCGTCCATCGCGTCAAGCACAAGCAGCACATCTTCTTCCGTTATCCCCTGCTTATCCTCCGCTGGAATTAGGTTCCAAATAAAATCCACCTCTTTGCGCTCTTCGGGCTCCAAGAGGCTCATTTCCATTCCGTTTGCCATAAAAACAATTCTATTTTAGGTAAAAATACAAAATAATCACTAAATTATTTGCAAAGATACTACTTTTTTCGTACCTTTGCAAATAATTTCAAGGAAAAAGTCAAAAATAATGAATAATTTCGTTCAGCGCACCCTTTCCGGTGCAGTCTATGTGGCACTTGTTGTGGCAAGTATCTTGGTGCACCCGATTTTCTTCGGCGTGCTTTTTCTCGTAGTGTCTGTCCTTGCTGCGCGCGAGTATATGAGCCTGCGCGGGGCAATTTGCTTCCTGCGTGTGGCTTCTATGAAGGCTACGGCTTTGCTCTTTGCCATGGCTTGGTGGGTGGCTTTCAGCGAATGGGATCTCTCTTGGCTAATGCCCCTGTTGCTTGCTCTGTATGTCATCATAGTGGGCGCTACGCTCATATCCGAGTTATTTCGCAAAGCCGCTGACCCCGTTAAGAACTGGGGCGATTTCTTGGTTAGCCAGGTGATGATTGCCCTGCCGTTCGCCTTGATGAACGGCGTGATGATGTTGAGCCCATGGCTTCTGCTTGCCCTCTTTGTCTTGATTTGGCTCAACGATAGCGGCGCCTATTGCGTAGGCTCATTGCTCAGCAAACGAAAGGGCGGGAATCATAAGATGTTCCCGCGCGTAAGCCCCAACAAATCATGGGAGGGGCTCATTGGCGGAGCAGTGGTAGCCGTTGCCGTAGGGTGCTTGCTGACCTGCTTCAGTTGGTTCAATGCCCTGCCGGGCTTGTGCGGGTGCCGCTTCGTTTCGCCTATGCTATTCAGCCTGATAGTAGTTGTCTTCGGCACCTTGGGCGACCTGATGGAAAGCCTGCTCAAGCGCACTATCGGCGTGAAGGACTCAGGTAAGTTCATGCCCGGGCATGGCGGCGTGCTCGACCGCTTCGACTCTATCCTCCTCGCCACACCCGCTATCGTCTTCTTCCTCTGGCTGCTAAATCTGTAACTCAACCCGGAAAAAACGTGAACTCGAAATAAGATACATATACATTGAAACAACGATGACTCTTTTATTTCAACAAAAATTTCCAAAAATTGTTCGGAACTTGTCCCGACCTGTCGGGAAAACCAATTTAGTCTTTGATTGCTGAGAATAGTTTGCTT
>JALFGC010000054.1 GCA_022777485.1 Bacteroidales bacterium | reverse complement strand
CAGACTATGCGCCACCTGCCCTTCCGCAATATCGAGAAACTGCTCCTCGACCGCTTTGACCGACTATGGGTGGGCACCGACGGCAACGGCGTATGGGAATGCAAAGTAGAAAACGCTCAACCCTCTACGCTTACCCCTCATCTCTCCACGCCTATTGCGTACACCTCGCGCACATGCGGCTTGCAGAACGACTATGTGCGCAACCTGCTCTTCACACCCATGGGACACCTCTTGGTGGTTACCACGCGAGGCTATTCCATCATCCTGTCGCACGACAGCACTTCTTCCACTCCCTACCCCATCACGAACTACAGCCCGGGCACCTTTCTTCCTCTCTCCTCACTCTATAACGGTGGGGTGGCTCTTGCACCCAACGGCGACATCCTGCTTGCGGGCATGGACGGCATGATTCGATTCCGCGAAGAGCACCTGCACCAATTGCCCATAACGCCTACCATCGTGCTGGAGCACCCCTATCAATACACCGACAAGATTACCTTGCCGCACCATCAGCGCGACATAAGCCTCCACTACTCCATCCAGACCAACAACCTCTTCCCCGAGAGTATGTTCCTCCGCTATAGCATTGCATGCCGCTACAATGCTTCCACACAGGAGTTGGACGACTGGACAGGCAACATCCGTTTGATGAACCTGCGCTATGGCACCAACCACTTGGAGTTGCAGGTGCTTGACCGGCAGACCGACAGCGTACTCACCTCACGCTCCCTCACCATACGAGTTCGTCCGCCCTTCTATATCTCTTGGCCTGCGATAGTATTCTATGTCCTCTTGCTTATTGCTGCCATTGTGTGGGGAATCTACTATGTGCGTAAACGCTTCAAGCAAGCACTGAAAAAGCAAGAACTGGAACAATACAACGAGATAAGGCTGCAGATAGACAACTACATAGAGAAGCACATGAACGATGCAGAACTGGATATAGCGCAACTTTGTAAGCAATTAGGTATCGGAAGAACACGCTTATTCCAAGTGTTTCAGCATGTATATGCCACCTCTCCACAGCAACTCATAGCAGAACGGCGATTGCAACGCGCTGCACAATGGTTGATTAGCAGACCTCAGTGCAATATCTCAGAGATAGCATACGACTTGGGATTCCAATCGCCCAAATACTTCTCCCATTGCTTCAAAGAGCGCTATGGCACCACACCCTCTAACTATCGTAAAACAAAAGCAAAGTGAATCGGCAGTTTCTAAAGCATTATGCAATGGCTAAACCCTGCGGAGCGAAATGTAACCTGCAGTGTAGTTACTGCTATTATCGTAATAACCATCCGCAAACAGAATGGAGGGTATCTAAACAGGATACCGAATGGCTGACTGCCTATATTCGGCAGTATATCCAACTCACACCTGTCGGAGAAGAAGTGGTGTTTATTTGGCATGGGGGAGAACCTTTGCTCAAACCGCTTGCTTTCTATCAAGAGGCGGTCCAACTACAAAAGCAATTTGCCGACGGACATCCTATCTCCAATATCATACAAACCAATGCGACACTACTCCAAGAGGAGTGGTGTCGGTTCTTTCATGATGAGCAGTGGACAGTAGGCGTGTCGGTGGACGGACCCAAAGAGATACACGAGCGATACCGAGGCGCAAGTTTTCAGCGTACCATGCAAGGGGTAGAATGGCTCCAAAAGTACGGCGTGGCTTACACTATCATGGGGGTTATCACCAAAGAAAGCGCCCTAAAGCCTATTGAGGTATATCGCTTTTTGCGACAATTGGGAACACCTTTCTTGCAGTTTGAACCCCAATGCGAGCCCCATCTGCCCGGTAGGCTCTCCGCAGAAGACTTTGCACGATTCTATTGCGCTGTCTTCGATGAGTGGTATGTGCACGATATAGGAAAAGTATATGTCGAACTCTTTGACAACACACTCGCCATGCTGATGGGATACCCATCATCCACATGTATATCCTCCGAACAATGCGGCAATGCACTCGCCATAGAGATGAACGGAGATGTGTTTGCCTGCGACCACTATGTGCCGGAACTGCGCTTGGGCAATCTGTTCTCTGAGTCTCTACTTTCGCTCTTGTCTCATCCCGAGTTAGGCGGATTGGCAGCGGCAAAAATGCCTACTGCTTCGGCTTGTCTCTCGTGCGAGTACCTTCGCCTCTGCTACGGCGGGTGCCCACGCTATCGAGACGAAGAGGGTAAGCATATCCTCTGCGAAGGGTACAAAGCCTTCTTTCGGCATACCCTACCCCGCTTTCAGCAGATGGCAAGCGTTATTCAAGACCCAAGACCCTCCCCAACCCTCCCTTAAAGGGAGGGGGATAGGGACCCACCCATCTCCACACAGGACCCATGTAAAGAACCATTAAACGAATTACGGTTCTCTGTTAATTCTCAATTCCTAAAAGGGTATAAACTCGATTGTTGTAGAAGAGTAGGAGTTGTCCATCCCTCAGTATCTTGCGCACAGAAGAAGAGGCTTTGTTCGGTATGGAAGTGCCCTCGATAGAAGTAAGGGAACAGTCTATCGCCTTCACCTCACGCTTCCCCTCATGAGGCGCTTGCGTAGCCGTGCTTTCCAGTACCTCGTAGCATACATCGGCGGTAATGTCCTTGATATCCACAGTCTGGTTAGCGTGGGTAGTCCATTGGGTGCCATTGACGAAAATGATATTCAGGGAGGTGGCGGTGGTGGTGTATTGATAGCAGTCTCCTACCTTGCTTGGCGTTACAAACCTTGATTCGCCTCCATCATCCCATACATAAGCCGTCTGCGTGTCTGTCCACTCGGGAAGAGGACGCCAGCGGATAGTGATGGTAGGCTCGGCGGAAGATAGTCCCAAGCGGTTACTCTCCCATACGGCGGCATTGCGCATGAAACTACGCACATGCTGCAAGTCCTGCTGCAAATCACTATTCCCATATCCCTTATTCTTCCATCGCTCGGCATCGTTTGCAGCGGCTCCCTCAATGGACGCAACGAAGTCTTGCAAGTGGGCATCTAAGTCGGAAGTGAAGTCTATGGAATAGCGCTCCCACAGTTCTTTGAGTTTCGCATGAAAGGCAGGGAACTTCGCCAGTTGCGGTGCCCAAGTGTTATGGTGCTCGCGACCCTCGTAGAAAGGTTGCGTCTTGGAATTATTGAGAGAACTGCCGAAGTCCCACACGGGACCGAAGTGCCATTTCTCGTTTTCCCCCATCTCGCGGTAGAGATAGCAACTGCCGTGGAAAGACTCGTAGTTATCCACCAATTCCTGCACGAGGAAGAAGCGTGCAAGGTCTTCTATATCAAGGTAGTCCCATAGTTCACCGCTCTCCTTGTCGCCGTAGATAAGGGTGTTGAGCCGCTTCATCTCCTCGGTAAGGAAATCGGCTTGCGCGGTAGAGAGCACCTCCGGTGTCTTGTAAGTGAAAATGATAGGGTGTCCGTCCCCCTCCGTGATGGTGATATGAGGATCTGAATCGTAGTTGTCTATCTCTACAAGCCAGCCTCCCGTGATAGAGTCGGGGTCCGTGCAGAGGTCTTCTTGCTCGGTGATATGCACGCGGTCTTTGTCCACACGAATGAGTTCGGTGAGGAAATACAAACCTCGATAGTCGCCATTGAGCACCAATTCTACGGGGTGCTGCCGCGGAGTCCACGGCAGTTCAAAACGCTCGGCGAGGAAGAAGCCCACGGTATTGCGCATGAAACCATGGGGGTCGTCGGCATGCGCAAGAAGCGCGAAATGCTTATTCGCCTTCATCCCCAACAATGCCGCTTTGCTGCCGAGTTTCAGACGATAGGGCTTCTTTTCGAACGCCGACCATGTCCAATTGCCGCGCCCTTTTATTTGGAGCGGCAACGGGCTCTCTTGCGAGCCGAAAGCGACCACAGAGGTGTCTCCCATGGGGTCAAGGTAGTAGGTAGCAGAGAGGTAAGTCTCTTTATCTACAATGTCTGCACCGTTATCGGTATTGACGAAAAGCACAGGGAGCGTGCCCGAATAGGAAACCGCCGACAGCGTGAGCGCACAAAGCATGCTCCACGCAAGAAGGGAAAAACGCTTCATTTCTTAAACGAATTTATAGACTGTCTCACGGTGCCATTTGTCTTTCGGGCGCAGTATGGTGGAGGGGAAAGCAGGATGATGGATAGCGTCGGGGAAGTCCTCCGCTTCAAGGCACACTGCCGTCTGCACATCGTAGTGGCGTCCGCTCTTGCCAATGTTCTGCTCCACGAAGTTACCGGTATAGACCTGCATGCAAGGGCAGTCGGTCCATACCTCCATCGTGCGCGTGCCACCTTTGAGGACTGCGGCTTTCTGCAAAGATTGCTTACCGGTATTCCAACCCGGCAGCGCCCAGCCGTTGTCGATACCTCTTCCCGCTTCGAAGAAGGGGTCGTCGATACGCTCGCCTATCACCACGGGACTGCGAAAGTCCATGGGTGTGCCCTCAACGGAAGCCACCTCGCCGGTGGGGAGGGTGTCGGCATTGTAGGGAATGTATTCATCCGCCAAAACTTGCAGGCTATGGTCTCGAATATCGCCTTCGCCTTCACCTTTCAGGTTGAAATAGGCGTGGTTGGTCAGGTTAATGATCGTGGGGGCGTCGGTCTTGGCGCGGTATTGAATGCTGAGGGCATTGTCTCGACGGAGTTGGTAGCGCACCTGCACTTCGAGATTAGCGGGGAAGCCCTCCTCGCCATCGGCAGAGCGGTAGCGGAGAGTGATAGAGTGCATATCCTGTGCCATCACCTCCCAAACCTTATCGTTGAAGCCGTGGACGCCTCCGTGGAGGGAATGGGCACCGTTGTTCTGCGCAAGGTGATAGGTGTTGCCCTCCAGCGTAAACTCGGCATTGGCAATACGACCGGCTGTGCGGCCGCAGACGCCATTGAAATAGACCTCTTTGGTGAGCCACTCATCGAGGGTATTGAAGCCCAACAACACATCCTTCACCTCGCCTGCCGCGTCGGGCACCAGCCAGCGTGTGAGTTTAGCACCATAGTTCGTAACCTCTAATCGCATGCCCCCATTCCCAATGAGGGTGTAGAAATGAATGTTGTTCATGAAATTGCGTGTATTTGGTATTTGCGTGCAAAGGTACAAAAAAAAAATTACACCGGCAAATTTTTTCGACTTATTTGAGCATTTCGGGGTTAGCAGGAAGTGGCAGAGGAGGGGAAAAGTCCTCTTTTTTGCCCGCCAACATGCTTCGTCAAGGTTATTACAGCCTCTACACTACCTCCACGGAATCACCCAACAATCACCCAAGAATCACCCAAGAATCACCTAAGAATCACCTAAGATTATCTGCTGGCGATTTCGGTGGAATTTCGGTGGAATTTCGGAAGAGTATCCGGCAGTGCAGCGAAGGAAACAGGCGCGCAAAGAGAGAGCGGAAAGACCCGAAAACGCTTTTTTCAGAGAAAAGGCTTGCATATGTCGGCAAAAAGCAGTAATTTTGCAGGCGATTAAACAACACACAATATGTATCGGATGAGAAATTGGTTATTGGTCGGTGCGCTGGCGTTGGGGCTTTGGGGCTGCGAGGAGCAGGCAGCGGAGTTGGTGATTCTGCATACGAATGATACGCATTCGCAGGTGGAAGCAAAGAGCGACGGCAGAGGCGGCTACGCGGCGCGCATGGCAGTGATAGAAGGAGTGAGGTGTTCTACGCAAGCAGGTCGCGAGGGTGTGTTGTTGGTAGATGCAGGGGATTTCTGTCAGGGGACGCCTTATTTCAACTTCTTCCACGGGCGCGTGGAAGTGGATGCTTTGAATAGGATGGGCTATGACGCCGTTACGCTGGGAAATCATGAGTTTGACAACGGCATAGACACGCTGGCGGCGGTACTGCGAGAGGCGCAGTTTGCCGTGGTGTGTGCGAACTACGATGTGTCGGGGACGGCGCTGGAAGGGATAGTGAAGCCTTACACCATCGTGAAGAAAGGCGGGCGGAAGATAGGGATTTTCGGACTGGGGGTGTATCCCAACAACCTGATTGCGGCGAAGAACTTCGAGGGGATAACCTACCATGCGCCTTACCCTGTAGCGCAGGCAGTGGCGAATGAACTGCGGGCGAAAGGGTGCGACCTCGTGGTGTGCCTCAGCCACATGGGGACTTATCCGGACAAGCCCGAGGACTGCTGCGATACGGAACTGGTGGCGCAGACGCGGAATATCGATGTAGTGATAGGCGGACATACGCACAAAGTGTATGAAAACCTGCGTATTCGTAACCTCGACGGACAGGAGGTGCCCGTGTGTCAAATGGGCAAAGCGGGAGCGCAAATAGGGAAAATAGTAGTCCATTTTGAGGGAAAACAACTACAAAACGGCGAAAATTTGGACTAAAATTTGCGTATTTCAAAAAAAAGCAGTACTTTTGCAGCCGATTTGAGGAGGGGACCCACCCCGACCCTCAGGACCCTCCCCGACCCACCCTTAAAGGGAGGGGGTAGAAAGAAACTTTATTTATTAACTTAAACTATTATAACAATGTCTGAAGTAGAATCGAAAGTACGCGCTATTATCGTTGATAAACTGGGTGTGGATGAGAGCCAAGTAACCCTTGATGCAAACTTCCAAACCGACTTGAATGCTGACTCGCTGGACACCGTAGAACTCATCATGGAGTTTGAGAAAGAGTTCGGTATTTCGATTCCTGATGAGGATACTCAAAAGGTAACGACGGTAGGTGACGCTATTAAGTACATTGAGCAAGCACTGGCATAATCGCCCGCAGAAATTTTGTTTACGAGCATCCCGATTTTCGGGACGCTCGTGATTTGCGTAATAAGTAACGTTCATTCGAAACAAGATACTAATGCACGGAAAGGACGATGATTTTTCTCAACAAAAATTCCCAAAAATTGTCCAAATATTTTTCTTTAACATATAATTTTCGTGTAATTAGTCATTAATTTATTACCAAAAACCTAATTAGTTGATTAGTGGGCAGTGATTAGTGGGTAATCGGTCTTTCATCTTTCATCCTTTATCTATTTTGAGACGCGTAGTAGTAACAGGCATAGGAGCGGTAACGCCGATAGGGAATAATGCGGCGGCGATGTGGCAAGCCATGGTGGCGGGCAAGAGCGGTGTGGCACCTATCACGCAGTTTGACGCCACGCTGTTTCGTACCCGATTTGCAGGGGAGGTGAAGGACTTTGACCCCTCTGCTATCTTGGATAAGAAAGAGGCTCGGCGGCTTGATCGCTATGCGCAGTTCACATTAGTGGCAGCCGATGAGGCACTTCGCGACGCAGGTTTGCTGGATGAGAACGGACAATGCACGGAGGCAAATGCAGGCGTGATTTGGGGTAGCGGCATGGGCGGATTGCAGACTTTTGAAAACGAGAGTTTTGATTTCGCCCACGGCGACGGCACACCGCGGTTTAACCCCTTCTTTATTCCGAAAGTGATACTGAGTATCGGCGCGGGGCATATATCGCTGCGCTATGGGGTGAAAGGTATGAGTTTTGCCGTGTCGTCGGCATGCGCCTCTTCTACCCACGCAATAATACAAGCGTTCGACCAGATACGTTTGGGGCACGCGAATGTGATTATCACCGGAGGAGCAGACGCGGATATAACTCAGTTGGGGATAGGCGGCTTTAATGCCATGCACGCGCTATCCACCCGCAACGACTCGCCTGAGACAGCAAGCAGACCTTTCTCCGCTTCGCGAGACGGGTTTGTGTTAGGCGAGGGAGCAGGGTGCTTGATTTTAGAGGAATTGGAGCATGCGAAAGCGCGCGGGGCGAAGATTTACGCCGAGGTAGCAAGCGGGGGGATGACCTCCGATGCATATCATCTGACGGCACCCGACCCCAATGGAAATGGCGCAAGACGCGTGATGGAGATGGCGATAGCGGATGCGGGCATTGCACCGACGGAAGTGGATTATATCAACACGCACGGCACCTCCACCCCTTTGGGCGATATCGCCGAACTGAGAGCCATCAAAGCCGTGTTCGGAGAGTATGCCTACCAACTGAGTATCGACTCCACGAAGTCGATGACCGGACACCTGTTGGGTGCTACGGGCGCTGTGGAGGCACTCGCTTGCGTACTCGCCCTGCGCGACGGCATCGTGCCGCCGACCATCAACCACGAAGAGGGAGACGAAGACGCGGAGATAGACTATCGCCTCAACCTGACATTCAACAAAGCACAATATCGCAGCCTGCGCTATGCGCTGACCAACACCTTCGGGTTTGGCGGACATAACGCGAGTATGCTGTTCAAAAAATGGGAGGAATAGTCCTCTCTATAACCAAATTAAATTAAAGGTATTTGTCGTATGATTACAAGCAAAATCGGTGAGAACGCAGGTTTGATCTGGAATGCACTGCAAGGCGGTGCGCTCACCACGAAAGCGCTGAAGAAAGCCACCAAACTGAAAGAGGCTGACTTGAACATGGCTCTTGGCTGGCTCGCACGCGAGGGTAAAGTAACCTTCGAGGTAGCAGACGAAGTAACTGTTGCATTAGCATAAGTTTATTTTTCGGATAAAGGATGAAGGAGAACCTATCGGATAAAAGATAAAGGATGAAAGATAAAAGACTGATTACTATTGTCTCTGATTTTTCGGAGCCGTAACTATTTAGTCCTTTATCTTGTGTCCTTCATCCTTAATCCTGTGAAGTACCTTTATCCTTAATCTTTGTTCTACAAGAAAATCTATGAACGTAGCGATAGTAGGCGCTTCGGGCGCCGTAGGGCAAGAACTGCTGAAAGTGCTGGCAGAAAGGCACTTCCCCGTTACCGAACTTCGGCTATTCGGTTCCTCACGTAGTGCAGGAACCGCGTATTGTTTTTGTGGGAAAGAAGTGAAAGTGGAGTTGCTGGAGCATGGTGACGCATTCAAAGGAATAGACATTGTATTTGCATCGGCGGGGGCTTCCGTATCGCGTGAGTATGCGGAGGACATCACTCGCCACGGTGCAATCCTGATAGATAACTCATCGGCATTCCGTATGGATACGGATGTGCCACTGGTGGTGCCGGAGGTGAACGCGGCAGATGCACTTTGCCGTCCGCGAAATATCATTGCCAACCCCAACTGCACGACTATTCAGATGGTAGTGGCGCTGCAAGCCATAGAGCGGCTGAGCCATATCCGCC
The DNA here is from genome assembly GCA_022777485.1 of Bacteroidales bacterium. Lineage (GTDB taxonomy): Bacteria > Bacteroidota > Bacteroidia > Bacteroidales > Paludibacteraceae > Colicola. The sequence goes on along the minus strand of JALFGC010000054.1, from coordinate 5,360 downwards.
GCGTGCATGTATCGACCTATCAAGCAGCGAGCGGCGCAGGCGCACAGGCGATGGCGGAACTGGAAGGGCAGTATCGGCAAGTGCTGGCAGGCGAAGAGCCGACGGTGCAGAAGTTCGCTTATCAATTGGCCTTCAACCTCATTCCGCAGATAGATGTCTTCACGGACAACGGCTACACGAAAGAGGAGATGAAGATGTACAACGAGACGCGCAAAATCATGCACTCTGATATAGAGGTGTCTGCCACCTGCGTGCGTGTGCCTTCGTTGCGTGCTCACTCGGAAGCCGTGTGGGTGGAGACGGAGCGACCTGTCAGCGTGGAGGAAGCCAAGCAGGCATTCGCTACCTCGGAAGGTTGTGTGCTGATGGATAATCCCGCAGAGAAAGAATATCCCATGCCGCTTTTCCTAAGCGGGAAAGATGAGGTGTTCATCGGGCGTGTACGCAGCGACCTGAGTAATCCTAACGGATTGAGTTTCTGGTGCGTAAGCGACCAGATACGCAAGGGGGCTGCATTGAATGCCGTGCAGATAGCGGAGAAAATAATTTCATGTTAGTAAGCGCTACGCGCTGTAAGAAACAACGTGTAAGAAAGCCTCTCCGAGGCTGTACACGGAGCGAAGCGGAGTTTCCAACACAAAGTTCATAACACGAAGTTCATAACGTGATTAACACAACGTCAAATATAGAAATCATGGCGCCGGTGGGGTGCTGGGAGTCGCTGGCGGCTGCTATACAAGCAGGAGCCACCAGCGTCTATTTTGGTATTGAGCACCTGAATATGCGTGCGCGTTCGTCAGCCAACTTCACGACAGAGGATATGCATAAGATAGTAGGTATCTGCCGCGAAGCAGGGGTGAAGACCTACTTGACGCTGAACACCGTGATGTACCCCGAAGACCTGCCGCTGATGCGCGAGATAGTGGACAATGCCAAAGCCGCGGGCGTGAGTGCTATCATCGCCAGCGACATTGCTGCCATGCAATATGCCAATCAGCAGGGAGTAGAGGTGCATCTCTCTACGCAACTGAACATTGCCAACACCGAGGCATTGCGTTTCTACGCACAGTTTGCCGATGTGGTGGTGCTGGCGCGCGAACTGAATATGGAGCAGGTGGCGGCTATCCACCGCGATATTGAGGAGCAACATATATGCGGTCCCCACGGGGAGGAGTTGCGCATTGAGATGTTCTGCCACGGCGCACTGTGTATGGCGGTGTCAGGCAAATGCTATCTGAGCCTGAATAACCTCAACCACTCCGCCAACCGCGGGGCTTGTATGCAGGTTTGCCGACGCGGCTATATCGTGAAAGACAAAGAGTCTGACCTCGAACTGGAAGTGGATAATCAGTATATCATGTCGCCCAAAGACCTGAAAACCATCCATTTCCTCAATAAGATGCTGGATGCGGGTGTTCGTGTACTGAAGATAGAGGGACGCGCTCGCGGGGCAGAATATGTATCCACAGTAGTAGGCTGCTACCGCGAGGCGGTGGAGGCATGGCAGCGAGGCGAATATGCCGATGATGCCACGATTGAGCCGAAGATAGCCGACTGGAATGAGCGATTGGCGCGGGTATTCAACAGGGGATTCTGGGACGGGTACTACCAAGGGCAGAAGTTAGGCGAGTGGACGCACCACTACGGCAGCGAAGCCACACGCAAGAAAGTGTATGCCGGCAAATGCACCAACTATTTCAAGAACATCTCCGTGGCAGAGTTTGCGCTGGAAGCCGTAGCGGAACTGAGAGAGGGCGATGAATTGCTTATCACAGGGGAGACGACGGGTGCCTACGAATTGATAGCACATGATTTGCACGATGAAGCAGGGAAACCCGCACAGCGCATAGAGAAAGGCACACTTTTTGCAGTGAAAACGGACAGACCCGTTCGGAGAAATGATAAACTGTTTTTATTGAGGAAACAATAGGACCCACCCCTCCCTACAAGGGAGGGAGCGCTACCGGCTTACGCAAACAACGACGCCATTACCGTGGGCGAGATGTGCCCGACTTGCCCCGATAAATCGGGATGCAAGCATCGGGATGTACCACCCGCGTCCCCAGTACGAAAACTACATAAATAACATTAACCACTTATCAACGCTTTGTCGCACATATTATCTCCTATCTCTTCGCCGTGGGTGGCGTGGGTGATGTTGGGGTTGCCTATCTGCGCCATCTTGGCGGGGGTGTTTCAGCCTGCCGTGATTCGTCAGGGGTTTGTGAGCCTATTCAGCAAGGTGGAGCGGTCGTATAACGACTCGCCGATGAACTACATCGGGCAGGCGTTACTCTTTGTATTTCGAGCAGGTATCGTAGCGATGGCTATCTACCTCTTTACCTACAACAGACACCTCACTACTGATACCAATGGCTGTGAGTTCCTTTTTAGTCGCTATATGACGATTATGGGCGCAGTGGCTGCCATGGAGGTAGTGAAATACCTTGTCTCGCTGCTGCTCAACTACACTTTTCAACTCTCGCGCCAGTTTGCCACCTTGTTTACCCATTATACCTATGTCAGTACGACTATCTGCTGCGTGCTTTATCCGTTGCTGCTACTGATTATTTACTTTGGCAACCAAGCCCTGACCACTATCGGTTTGTGCGTGATGATGAGTATGTGCTGGTTGGTGCTGTTTATAAAGTGGTTACGGGTGTTTTTCAAAGATATTGCGTCTGTAATCTATGTGGTATTGTATATATTAACCATTGAGGTACTCCCCCTCCTCACATTAACCTATATATTTTCATGATAAAAAAGATTCTGATTTCCCAGCCTCGTCCTGCTACGGAGCGCAATCCGTATAGTGCGATGGAGAAGCAGTATGGCGTAGAATGCGAGTTTCGTCAGTTGATTCATGTGGAAGGCTTGAGCGCCCGCGAGTTTCGCCAGCAGCATATCAATCCGTTGGACTACACGGCGGTGATACTCAACTCGAAGTTGGGAGCAGACCATTATTTCCGTTTGTGTGAAGAGATGCGTCTGAATGTGCCTGATTCGATGCACTATTATTGCATCTCAGAGACTGTGGGCAACTACCTGCAGAAGTTCATCCAATTTCGCAAACGCAAGGTCTTCTATTCGGAGAAGAATAAGTTTGAAGACCTGCTGCCGGCTATGTATCGTCGCCCTAACGAGAAATACCTGATGGTGCTTTCGGATATTCATACCGAGGAGCAGATAAACATGTTTGCGGAGCATAAGATAGAGGTGAAGCCGGCAGTGATGTACCGCACCGTCTCCACGCAATGGGGCGATGAGCCATTTGACTATGATATGATAGCACTGTTCACGCCTGCCGGTGTGCGTTCTATCCGCGAGAATTTCCCCGAGTGGCAACAAGGCGACACCGTGATTGCCGCTTTCGGTGCGGGCACGGTGCAGGCGTTAGAGGATGCAGGCTTCCGCGTGGATATCAAGGCGATGCCTGCTGCGGAGTTTCAGTCGCTGCCGATGGCGATAGCCGACTATTTAGAGAAACATAATGGCTGATTGCAGTTTCCATAAGTGTGAGCGTTTATGCGGGCAGATGCGCATACAAACGTTGTATAAAGAGGGCAAGCGGTTTGTGGCTTGGCCCTTGCGCGTCTCGTATATGCCCACGCCGGAGGCTGCTACTACACAGGTGCTCATCTGGGCACCGAAATCGCTCTTCAAGCATGCAGTGGACAGGAATCGTATGCGCAGGCTAATGCGCGAAGCCTATCGCACGCAGAAAGACCTGCTGCCCGCGGATATGCACTATCAGATAGCGTTCAACTATATGGATAAGACCGAGCAATCGCTGCCGATTATTGAGAAAGCAATGCGAAAAGCGATGAGAATGATAAAGAAGCCTTCGGAAATTGCTGAATAATCAGATTAATCAGACTAATGCTTCTTGCCATGAAGAAATTTATTCGACAATTGTTTCTCTTGCCGGTGTATTTCTACCGCTATTGCATTTCGCCGCTTACGCCGCCGTCGTGCCGCTATACGCCTACTTGCAGTCAATACATGGTGGAAGCCGTGCTGAAATACGGTATCTTTAAGGGCGGCTGGTTGGGAATAAAGCGTATCCTGCGATGCCATCCGTGGGGCGGAAGCGGCTACGATCCGGTGCCATAGAAAGCCCCTTTGGGCTGTACACGAAGCGAAGCGGAGTTAAATACACGAAGTTTCTTACACGAAGCGAAGCGGAGTTAATACACGAAGTTCATTTATGCGAATTGATATTATTTCTGCTTGTCCGGAATTGCTGGAATCGCCGCTGAACCACTCTATCGTGCAGCGGGCGAAGGACAAGGGTTTGGCTGAGATTTATGTGCACAATCTGCGCGACTACACCTTGGATAAACACCGCAAGGTGGATGATTACGCGTTTGGTTTTGGCGCGGGGATGGTGTTGCAGATAGAGCCTATCGACCGTATCATCACCAAACTGACCTCCGAGCGGCACTATGATGAGATTATCTTCACCGCGCCCGATGGGGAGCGTTTCACGCAGAAAGAGGCGAATCGCTTGTCGTTGGCGGAGAATATCATCATCCTCTGCGGGCACTACAAGGGCGTTGACCAGCGTGTGCGCGACCATCTCATCACAAAGGAATATACCATTGGCGACTTTGTGCTGACGGGCGGCGAGATGCCGGCAGCAATCATGACCGACGCCATCGTGCGTCTGCTGCCCGGTGCGTTGGGAGATGTGGAGAGTGCGCTGTCCGATAGTTTTCAGGACGGCTTATTAGAGCCGGGTGTCTATACGCGTCCGGCAGAGTATAAAGGTTGGCGGGTGCCCGATATCCTGCTCTCGGGGCATCAGGCAAAGATAGAAGAGTGGCTCTACGAAGAAGCCATCCGCCACACCCGCGAACGCCGACCGGATTTGTTAGGCGAGGAGTAAAAATAGTCTATTCGATTATGTCTCCTACATTAGTACTTATCATCATCTTTGCGTATTTCGCGTTGCTGTTCGGCGTATCGTATGCAGCGGGGCGGAAAGCAGACAGCGCGGGGTTCTACATAGGCAACCGCAGCAACCATTGGCTGCTGGTGGCGATGTCCACTATTGGAGCAGCGATGTCGGGTGTTACATTCGTGAGTGTGCCGGGCATGGTGGGCACCAGCGGGTGGGGCTATATGCAGATGGTGCTGGGCTTCACGGTGGGGCAATTGGTGTTGGCATACGGACTGGTACCGCTCTACTACAAACACAATCTGACTTCTATCTATCAGTACTTGCAGCAGCGTTTAGGCATGCATTCGTACAGGACAGGGGCATGGTTTTTCTTTATCAGCAAGATGTTGGGAGCGAGTGTGCGGCTGTTTATCGTAACAGAGGTGCTGCAACTATTGGTGTTTTCTCCGTTAGGTGT
>JALFGC010000034.1 GCA_022777485.1 Bacteroidales bacterium | reverse complement strand
CAGGGTGTTCAGTTGCTCATCTACCATGCCTTGCAAGGCATCAGAGCAGCCGCTGATAGCGTTCTTCAGGTCCACCATCGTGTCGGCACCCTCGACGAAGGTAGCGAAAGCAGCCACGGAACGCTTGTCAGTCAAGGAAAGCATCTCCGCCAAGTCGATGCCGCGGTCTTTCAATTCTTTCAATGCCGGCGCAAGGTCTTCGATGCTCCTTATTGGTCGCCCGAGAGCCTGTGCCAACTTGCCGCTGCTGTTCGCCATGTTCAGGAAGATGTTGCGGGAGGCGGTGGCGGCAGACGAAGCGTCAAAACCAGCATCACTCAGTTTACCGAGCAGTACGGTAACATCTTCAATGGTGAATCCGAACTGCTTTGCAACAGGCGCGACGATAGGCACGGCGGTAGCCAGTTTCTCGAAGGAGAGCGCGGACTTTGTGGTCGAGACGGCGAGCACGGATGCCACGCGCTCCATCTCGGTAGCGTTCAGTCCGAACCCGCGGAGGGCGGCACCGGCGAGGTTGGCAGCCTCACCGAGGTCGGCACCCGTAGCCGTCGCAAGGGCTTGCACGGACTTGGTGGAGTTAAGAATCTCCTGCTCGGTGAAGCCCAAGCGGGCGAGGTTCGTTTGCAGTTCGGTAATCTGAACAGCAGTATATTGGGTCGTCGCACCGAGTTGCTTTGCCTGATTCGTCAGGGCGGACACATTGTCTTTGGTCGTGCCCATGACGGCGGCGAGGTTGGCGGTCGATTGCTCAAACTGCATATTGATGGACACCATATCGCCCATCACCTTCTTCAACCCACCTACAGCAGCCATCACGCCACCTGTAGCGAGGGCAGCAGGTCCGAACATCGAGAAGGCAGAACTCAACCCCATCCCGAATTTCGCACCGAAACCGCTCATCTTACCTTGCACCGCCGCCATCTCGCCTTGCAATCCTTTTAGACGGCCTTGCAGTTGGTTCACGGACTGACTTAGCGCACGGCCAAATGTGCCCTTCTTCTCGGCGGCAGAGAGACGGTTGTACATGAGCGTGGCGGATTCGATAGCCGAGGACAACTCTTGCATCTTGCCGCGTGCCGTGGTCGATACCGTCTGCATATTGCCGAGCGACTTCGCCAGCGCAATGTTCTTTTGGTTGGCGGTGGCTATCTTGTTGCCCTGCACCTCGGCAGCGTGCGTCATCTCGTTCAACGACTGAGTGGCACGCTTGAGGCGGGCATCATATTCTTGTGAATCGACCTTTAGTCGGGTGATTACGTCTGCCATATCAATTTGTTTGTTGTTGGATTATTTCGTCAAATTTCTGTTGCAGTATAGGAAGCACTTGGTTTATCGCTGCCTTTGCTGCGGGTCCGAAGAAGTCCTTACCGGGTATCATTCCTCTGCTTGATCGGTTTCCGTTGCGGATAAGGTGTGCATTCATGTAGGACGACTCACGGGGCTTGGTGCCTGCATTGAGGAAGCGCAAGATGAAGCCACGGTCTGAACCCATGTATCCGAGCATCTGTTCTGTCTTCTTCAGTCGCCCGCGGGAGGAAGCAGGCACTGTGCCTGTTCTGCCAGCACGTTTCTTGCGGAGAATGTTGATGTTTCCGCCAAGAATTTGTTTGTAGAGCGTGCGACGAACGGCACGGACAGCGTGCTTTGGGTCGTTTGTAATCTGTGAACTAAGGTCGGACACGACATCCTTACGTGCTTCGGCGAGGATATAATCTAAGGCATTCTTAATCTCTGCCTCCATCGCTGGGTCAGTCGTTAGCAACTTCTCCAGATGGACATTGTTCTGTATAGTAATTGCGCTTGCCATTCTATAATACAAGCAACAAGCGGCAGGGGTTACCTGTCGCTTGTATTCGCAGCCGCTTCCTGTGCGGCTTTGTTCTTCTCTTGCAGTTCCTCTATCAGTCTGAGGTCGTTCTCTTCCTGATTGGGGTCTGTCTCTATCTCCCAGTGGAAGGTCATGAAGTCTTCGGGGCTTTCGGTCCTTTTCTCCCCCATCATCTTTGCGACTATCCAACCGAGCCATCGGACGGACTCCCATTGCGGTCTTATGCGTCTGCGCATGCCGTTGATGAACCGCTGCACCTCCCACCATTGCATCCGATAGAGGAAGTAGTCCGGGTGTACGCCGCCCTCGCCAACTATCAATTCATAGAGTTCGAGGGCGGTCAGGCGTTTTTTGGTGCTTCCTCCTCCTTCTCTCCCTGTTTGGATGCCGAGTCGTCGGCTGCTTTCGATGCCTGCTCGTGCGGAGTGAGTTTGAAATAGTCCATAAGTTCGTCGATGGCCGCCTTGATGAACTTTGATGTGAACTCCACATCGTCTATTTTGGTGAAGACATCAAAGTCGGGCACATCGATAGCGTCGTTGTTGGCGAGCAGCATGCTGTAGCCGATGTTTACTGTCGAGTCCAAGATGGTGCGAGAGCCTTCGTGGAAGTTCTGCATGATTTGGAAAGCGTCAAGTCCTGTCATGCGTTGATAGGTTACGGCTGTCGCCATGTTCATGGCAAGTTTCAACTCCTTGCCGTTGAGGGTAATTGTTCTCATGTTGCGTGTTGTTTTTAATGGGTTATTTTTATGTATAGTTTATATGCCTTGAAGGCGATTATTGCGAGCAGGATAGCGAGCAGAATCCAGAAGCCAGCGGAGACGCGCTTGTAGTAGTCGGGGACGTAGTGGACGGCCACCTGTTCGGTTCGGGTGTCGGTGATGGTGTCATGCACCTCGATGAATTTATCTCTGTAGAGGGTCTTGTATTTCTCCACGGTTATGAAGACCGTGTCGCCTGCCCGCCATCGGTCGCGGAAGATGCTGTCGTGGCGGAAGATATAGACGGAGTCGTGCCGCACCTCTACCCTCACACTGTCGCGGCTCTGCGTCAGCGGCTGGACGGTCTTGCAGCCTGAGAAGAAGACGCAGCAGAGGACGGTCAGCACCGCCGCCACGATGTATGCCAAGCAGCCGTGTTTGGGGTCTCGGTAGTCGTCGCCGATGATATAGCGTCTGTCCATGGCTTATGCGTTTATCTCCCCATCTCCGTCGCCGTCAAGGCTGATGGTGGTGTTTCCGTGTGTTACTTTCGCGTCAAAGCCTTTGTCGATGGCTTCCCAAACAGCGAACAGGGCGGCAAAGGCAAATATCTCACCCACGGCAGCGAGGACGCTTGAATCGACCACACCCGTGGGCGGGACGAAGAACGAGCCGATAATCAAGGCTACCGCGATTACACTGAGCACCGCCGACGCTATCTTCGCCTTGGTGCAGGGATTGGATTTCTGTTTCATGACTATTCTTCCTTGTTAGTTGGTTCCTTTTCTGGTTTCTCGGGCACGGCGTGGGCTATCTCTTCAGCGAGGGAGGGGTTGGAGGATTGCCATGCTGCGTATTGGGCTTCGAGGGCTTGTCGGTCTTCGGCGGTGTGTTCCTCCTGACGGAGCGACCATAGCAGGTCGTAGCCTTCTTTGTAATTGTTTGTGCACTCGTGCCACTCGAGCATGTCTTCAAAACGGATGCTCACGGAGGGGAAGAACTCACGCTTCGTTTGCAGGTCGTGGTTGCGCCAAAGCAGTGTGTTCGGCGCGTCGGGGTACCAGTTGATAATCTTGCTCATATTAGTTTGGTGCCGGGCTAATCGTCCAGCCTTTTTGGGTTATAATAATGTTTTCTATTCCGTATTCGTCTTCGGCGGCGTGGATAGCATTGCGGACTTCTTGAGAGAGGGTGAGGGTCAAGCCACTGCCCTTGTAGGTGAGCCGCTGGGCGATGTAGGTCTTGAAGTTCGAGAGGAACTGCTGGAGGTTGTTTGCTAAAGTCATATCCTCACGCAAGTCCACATAATCTTCGGCATCGGTATTAGTACGCAATGCCATAGTCGGATTCCAAGTATTAAGCAGCAATGCTACTGCCGTTCCCTCGCCAAATTCAAGGTGTACGCAATTCGCTCCAAGCGATAGGATAGATGAATCTGTATTCGATTGTTTAAGCGAGTATTGCAATTTACCAAAGACTACCTTCTTAAGGTTGGGACATTCGCCAATTAGTGTTGTGGATCCGCCCCATAGACCGGGACCATATCCTACAAACGACTTCCACTCTATCTCCTCCAGTTCTGCTCCAGTGCAGAATGTTACGTTACCTATTGTTTCTACATTGACCAACGAAGGCATGACGAGTTTCTTGGCTTTCTTTAGGTTGATAGTATTGGTATTAGCATTGACTGCTCGTATATGTCTCAGTTTAGGGAACAACAACTCTCCATCGCCATCGCAGACCATCAGTACTCCTCTATCAAAGTCCTCCAAGTATGGGAATAGCACGCTCTTTGTGTTGGCAGGAATGCCTGTGCTTGTTGTGGCTTTTACGCAACCTAACTCAACCTTCTCTAAGTTTGGGAAGCCACTTATTGCTTTATTCATCGTCCATCCTACATTGGTATCGACTATCTCGGTGACGGAGGATTTGAGGTTTTTATCAGAGCATAGGAAATTGATAAGGCTCATTCCATCGGGGATGGTGGTTTCGCCGAAACGGATGCCTGACGACATATCGCGGTCAGCGAGCAAAGCGGGGGCGGAGGGGAGGTCGGAGAGTTGAGAGAGGCGGGAGGGGATGCCGTACTCGGGATTGCCATGCAAGCGGGTGATGTAGTGCTGCCACATGTCTGCCAGCGAGCGAAGGGTGCCCATGCCAAATGGGAAACGCCACAAGCGGCGTAGGAGCAGGATGAGGTTCGACTTCATCTGCTTCACCTGCGAGGTGAAGGTGTACGGCTGGTGCGTTCCTGCGACCTTTATGTAGCCGTCGTAGCCTGCCTGCTGTAGTGCCTGCTGTTTGAGCGGGTCGAGGGCTTCATCGTTCAGCGACACAAACTGCGGGTCGGTAGGCACATTCGCCACCTCCGACAATATATTCTCCGCCAAGCATGTCTCGATATTTTTCTGTTCTTCATTCATACTATTTCAAGTTTGGTTTGAAATCATTCGCTGAATAACGATTCATAATTTCTAAATTTTAAGGGTTATACTTTGTTCGTTATAAAAGTTACTTTTGCGGGCGGTGAAAGTGAGTTTTGTTGCCCGCGAAAGTGAGTTTTGCTGTGGGTTGGGGTTAGGGGGTTATTGTTGATTGAGCGGTGTCCACGGGGTGCCATCGGGGAGGGTGTAGGCGATGGAGAAGGAGCCGGAGGTGTTGGCGTTTGGGTAGAAGGTGCCCGTGATGGTGTCTATCATGCCGTTGGCTCCTTGGCGGGTGAAGGGGTAGTACTCATGATTCGTTACATCCAATATTTTACCATACCAATACGTCGATGGATATGTATTTATTATTCCTCCGTTATTATTGATTGCGAAAAAGTAAATAGGATACGTATTTCCATTAAAAGTAGCAATCGTTATTTCTGTTCCGTTAATATACCCCTTCTTATTCTTTGCATCAATCTTATATACTGATGGCACATCTTTTGTCGGTCTTATAGAAGTAGTATGTCTTGTTGTCTCAATATCAAATAAGATATATTCGGAAGGATTTTCTTG
>JALFGC010000013.1 GCA_022777485.1 Bacteroidales bacterium | reverse complement strand
CAGATAGTGGCACCGATGTTGCTCGGTGTAGAGACGGAAACCGACCATCTCATTGCGGAGGACAAAGAGCAGACCCTGCGCGTCTGCCGTGCGATGATTGAGTTGTACGACCTGCAGATGCTGATTCTCACCTGCGGCACCAATGGCTCGTATGTCATCACGCTTGACGCATGTTCGTTCCAACCCACACCGAAGGTAGAGGTGGCAGACACCGTAGGCGCAGGTGATAGTTTCACCGGCACCTTCGTTGCGCAACTCCTGCTTGGTCGCTCTATCCCCGAGGCGCACCAAAAAGCCGTGGCAGTCTCCGCCTTCGTCTGCACGCAGCACGGTCCTATGCCCGTCCTGCCCGAAGAACTGAAATAAGATGGCTTTGGGTTTAGGGGACTGATTGTCAAGTAAATACTATATAAAAAATGCTGCCGCTTATCTTTGGGATAAGCGGCAGCGTGTTGGTCTTGCTCGTTATGTTTTGCAAAGTCTCTCCAGTTCCTCCCAACGGACGACGGAGTCGTGGCCGTATTTCCAGATATTGCGGCGGATGTGCTCTATGGAGAGCGTCTCGCCCAAGTGGCTCTTAGAGTAGAACTTATCGGCATAGCAGATGATTTTCTCCTCCAAGGACTGCGGGCAGTAGTCGCGCAAGGGGATGGGTATGTTTTCGCGCTCCACCTGCTCCTCGGTGATGCCGCTGCCCGTGTGGCGCTCGGCGACCAGCGCGTGCTTGGGCAGGCGCTCCTGCCGCAGCAGTTCCGCCCCGAGGTAGCCGTGCTCGATGTAGGTGTGGCTGCCCGTGCAGTGGATTTTCGGGGCATTGCAGAAGATGATACCGATGTCGTGGAGCATGGCGGCTTCTTCTACAAACTGCCGGTCCACTTCGCCGCTTGCTACCCACTCGGGGTGCGCATCCACTATCGCCAACGCGCGGTCAGCCACCTGCCTACTGTGCGTCAACAGCACCTCCCGCAAGGCGGGGATGCCGGCATAGTATTTGTCAATCAGAGTGAGGGGATTCATTTCAGTCCGTTCAGTAGTGATTTGGCATCCATGCGTTTCTTCCCGGGCAGTTGTAGCTCAAGCAAGTCGATATAGTTGCCGTCGCCGCAGGGAACGAGGATATGCCCTTTTAGTCCTTGTTCTTGGTTCTTGGTTCCTTGCTCAGCGGCAACCACCGCCGCTGCAAACACCTTCACATTCTCGTAGGTCTGTCCGTTGAGCGTCAGGTCGCACCACGCGGCGGGGTAGGGGCTTAGTCCGCGAATGAAGTTATGCACCGCGGCAGCAGGTTGCGAGAAATCAATGCGGCAAGTGTCTTTGAAGATTTTTGGGGCGGGGCGCAGCGCAATAGACTCATTCTGCGGTTGCGTGGGGAGCGCAACACCACGCGCATCGCAGTCGAAAATCATGTCCACGGTGCGGAGGATAACGCCGGTGCCAAGGTCCATCAGTCGGTCGTGCACAGAGCCGACGTTCTCATTATCGCCAATGGCAATGCGCTCTTGCAGGATGATGTTGCCCGTGTCTATCTCGTGCTTGAGCATGAAGGTGGTTACGCCTGTCTCGCGGTCGCCGTTGATAACTGCCCAGTTGATAGGCGCGGCACCGCGGTACTGCGGCAGGAGCGAGGCATGGAGGTTGAAAGTGCCTAAGCGTGGCATGCTCCATACCACCTCCGGCAGCATGCGGAAGGCAACCACTATCTGCAAGTCAGCATGGTAGGATGCCAGTTCCTCCACGAAGGCAGGGTCTTTCAGTTTCTCGGGTTGCAAGACGGGCAGCCCCGCCTCCAACGCATACTGCTTCACGGGCGAGAACTGCACCTTGTGCCCCCTGCCTGCGGGCTTGTCGGGCATGGTTACCACCGCCACCACATTGTATCCGTTTTCCACTAACGCACGCAGACCTGCTACGGCAAAATCCGGCGTGCCCATATAAACTATTCTATTATCAGACATAATCCTATTTGATTGAAGTTCTTTATATTGCGGAACTGCCCGTAGGGACAGTTACCATGGTAGGCGCGTATGCCGAGCGACCAATGGGAGTAGATACCGTGGTAGCGCGGTGCGCAGTAGCGGGCGCCGAGGAAGACATTGTAGGTGAAGACGCGCCCTTCGTCTTGCAGCATGGGTGTCTCCCCATCGCGGTTGCTTAGGTTGTAGCCGTAGAGGGCGCGGTTGCGTATCTCCGCCGAGGCAATACCTTGAAAGCCGTGCTTGCTCGTGGGCGACTGGTATTGGTACTGCAAGTAGGCTTCCCATGGCGACAGACGCGGTTGCGCGAGCGAGGCATCGCCGTCCTCATTGTAGATATGGTACCAGCCTTCTTTCCAATCCCAGAGCAACATCAGCCCCACGCGAAAACAATGATTCTCCGCACGGCGATCTTCTGCCTCGCTGAGGGTGAAGGTCAGTTCGGTGTAGTTGTACGACACATTCACGCGCTTCAGGGCATGCCCTTGCTCCACATGCTGTATCTGCAACTCGTCGCCGATATGGGTCGATTCGTGCTTGAAGGGCGACCAACTAAGGGCGTAGTTGCGGGCAAAACCTTTGTCGATACGGTGCAGGAACGCTATGGTCGGCAGCCCGATGCGGTAGTCGCAATCCACGATGGGGGCTGTCGTCTTGCAGAATAGGTCCATCCATAGGTTAGCGGACATATCGCTCACCACGCTGATAGCCATCGTGCTGTCGCCCACCTGCCCATACCAGAGCGGCAACTGCATACCGAAAATCCCCATGGTCTGCCAGCGGTAGGCTTCGCCCGACGCGCCGTAGTCGTATATGGGGCGGTTGGAGGTGTAGGGGACATCCATGCGGACAAAGTTCGGGTGCTCATCGGCGTAGAGGCTATGCCCCCACTCTGCATACCGAAACAACCCATCGCCAAAACGAGTACTTTCCGCCGAGGCAGAGACAATGCCCAAACATAGGCATAAAAGGGTACAAATAAAGGTTTTCATAGGTGGTAGTAGATTAGTTATAAGTGAAAATAAAGAATGTATTCAGGAATACACCCTATAAGATTCCTCGCCGTTTTAGTTCGAAGAAACATTCTTTGGTGGCTTTGATGTCCGCCATTGCATCGTGTGCGCCGCTGAATGCGTGTCCGAATAGTTTGGTGTATAGTTCAGTAAGTTTCGGGTATTTATAACCAGAATAGTATGAATTGGTGCTTGGTATAGCGCAAAAGTCCACCGTCTGTTTCATGGTGCAGATATGTGGGTGGCGTGTAAGTGCTTGTCCTTGCATCGGTTGCCCGTTGCGGTATAACTCGCATCCCACTACCATAATGTCATACTCCACATTATGACCTACCAGAATTTCCGCGCTTTCAATATCCTGCATGAAATCATTCAAAACGCTACTTATTCTTTCCCCTCCAAATAATAGTTTATCAGTGGTGATGCCGGTTAATTTGGTAACCTCCGAATCAACAGAGAATCCGTCGGGGAATATCCATTTTGTGCAACTTTTCAACACATTGCCTCGCTCGTCGGTCATAATCCATCCTATTTGCAACAGGCGTGGCCAGTTGCTTGTGTTTTCTATTCCGGCTTTGTAGTTGTAGGGTAATCCGTTCGTTTCTGTATCGAAGAATAGATATTTTGCTTTCGCTCTTTCGGCAACTTGAAGGGCTCTTTCTTGTGCTTGCTCATGCTGATAGGCTTCCATCCGTTGTTCTTCTTGCTCTAATTTCTGCAAGCAGGCACGGCGTTTGTTTTCTGCTGACGGGTGATAAAGGGCGGTGGCTTTAGCATACCATTCTGCGGCTTGCCTGAGGTCTTGCGGTAGTCCATTGCCTGTCTCGTATAGTTCGCCCAAGTGAAACGCCGCTTCGTTGCAGCCTTTGTCGGCGGCTTGCACATAGCAGAGAACGGCTTGCGCTAAGTTCTTTGCCATGCCGATGCCCTTCTCATACCCGCGTGCAATATTAAGTAGTATGGTGTACTCTTCCTCCTGCGGCTCTTGTATCTCTTGTATCAGTTCACGATATGGCTCTAATCCCAATTTGCAATAATCTTCTTTCTTCCCCTTGGGTACACGGATAATTTGCAGGTTTTTGCAACCGTTAAAGACATCTTCTCCAATGCTTGTGATCGTTTTGGGTAAACTGATAGAGGTGAGCCCTGTGCAACCACTGAATGCATAAACTTCAATGCTCGTTACGCTATTGGGAATACTGATAGAGGTGAGCCCTGTGCAACCACTGAATGCCCCTACTCCAATGCTCGTTACGCTATCAGGAATAGTGATAGAGGTGA
>JALFGC010000050.1 GCA_022777485.1 Bacteroidales bacterium | reverse complement strand
CGGACTGCTATGTGAACGACGCCTTCGGCACCGCTCACCGCAAGCACGCTTCCACTGCTGTGATTGCAGACTATTTCGATGCGGATAACAAGATGCTCGGCTTCCTGATGGAGAAAGAGGTAGAGGCTGTGGATAACATTCTCTCTAACATCAAGCACCCCTTCACTGCTATCATGGGCGGCTCGAAAGTATCGACCAAAATCGGTATCATTGAGAACCTCATGGACAAGGTGGATAACCTCATCCTCTGCGGCGGTATGACCTACACCTTCGCTAAAGCACAAGGCGGGCACATCGGCAACTCCATCTGCGAGGACGATAAGTTGGAACTCGCGCTCGACATCATCGCACAGGCAAAAGCCAAAGGTGTGAACCTCGTGCTGGGCACCGACTGCGTGGCAGGCGACGCTTTCTCCAACGACGCACATCAGCAGGTTTGCCCCGCCAACAATGTTCCCGAAGGATGGGAAGGTATGGACGCTGGTCCTGCCAGCCGTGAGGCGTTTGCAGAGGCTATCCGCGGCGCAAAGACCATCCTTTGGAATGGTCCCGCAGGCGTGTTCGAGTTCGATAACTTCACCGCAGGCTCCCGCGCTATCGCTGAGGCCATCGCAGAGGCTACCGACAACGGCGCTTACTCGCTCATCGGCGGCGGCGACAGCGTGGCTTGTATCAACAAGTTCGGCTTGGCTGACCGCGTAAGTTATATCTCCACCGGCGGTGGCGCACTCCTCGAAGCCATCGAAGGCAAAGTCCTCCCGGGCGTGGCCGCTATCAAAGGATAACAAATTAATACAAATTACACAAATGGAAATTGTAGGAAAAATCATACAGGTATTGCCGTTGCAGTCGGGTACCAGCAGTCGCACAGGTAACTCTTGGCAAGTGCAGTCGTATGTGTTGGAGACACAGGAGCAGTATCCGCGCAAGGTCTGCTTCGAAATCTTCGGCGAGGACAAAATCAAGAACAACCCGTGCAACATCGACGACTTGGTAACCGTTTCGTTTGACATTGAGTCGCGCGAGTTCAACGGTCGTTGGTACACCAGTATCCGCGCTTGGCGTGTTCAGCAAGGGGATATGACTTCTGCTCAACCCGCCGCACAGGCTACGCCCCAACCGGCTGCACCCGCAGCAGCACCTGCTGCCGCTCCGCAACCCGCTCCCGTTGCTAACACGCAAGTGTTCGACGCTTCCGCAGACGACGAGTCCGGCGACCTGCCCTTCTAAGGATAAATGACCGCCTTCGTCTGTCCGACCGCGCCTTGCGCTGACAGACAGAAGACCGCACTTCGTGCTGTTCGACTGATATAGTATCATATGTTAATCAGTCGTTCAGCGAAGCGGTCGGACAGTGAAACGGTCTGTCAACGCAGTGATCGGACAATGAAATGGTCTAATAGAAAAATACTACGCATCGCATGCCTCACGCTATTATTAGTGGGGGGCATTGCGTTGTGTGCCGTGCGCTGGCAGGCATGGTTTGGTAATCCGCCGGAGCCTTCCCTCACAGGCGATACCATCGCCTATCGATTCCGTACCTTTGCAGACTCTGCTACCTATGCGCAGCGCCCGCAAACGCCTGATTATCAGATTCTAATCTTGGGCGATGTCCACAACTCTCTCACCCGTGCCGACTACCAAAAGATAGCCCATGAGGCGGGCGACCTCGCTGCCTACGCGCAGTTAGGAGATTTTGTGGAGCGTTGCTACCTCTTCTATTTTCAGCAACTCTACCGCGAATTGCAAGGCACACCGTTCGACAGCCTGCCTATCATAAACTGCCCTGGCAACCATGAGTACCGCAAGGGGTTGCGCCGCACGCTGCCCGACCTTTGGTATCAAAACTTCCCGCAGCCCCTCAACGGACCGCAGGACTTCCTCGGCTCCACCTATTACATCGACTTTCCCAACCTACGCTTTATCGTGCTGGATACCAACGGTATGCAGTGGCTGCACGAGTATATGCGCACGCTGACATGGCTCAACGGCGTGATGGCGAGCGCAGGCGACCGTTTTGTGGTGGTGATGATGCACCATCCCGTCTATTCCTGCGGCGCTGGACGCTTCAACACCACTATCTACACCACCTTTGCACACGCTCTGCGAAGGGCAGACCTCGTCTTTGCCGGACACGACCACAACTACGCACGCCGCTTGCCGTTCGTCAACACAAATGCCGCAACGAAGTTCTACCTCAACAAGGTTAATCCGCATGATACCCGCATTGCCTCCGGCTGCCGTTTCTATGAACTCTTGACTATCGCCGGCGATACGCTCACCATGCAGTCGCGAATGTTGCACGACACACTTCCAAGCACACTGTACGACGAGGTGCAAATCATACGCTTACCCGACGGCAAGCAAAAAACAATAGACCTCTATTCTGATTCAACAGAGGTCATCTTGTTGCCGGAGCGCTATGCGCATAGAAATGATTTGAAAGTGCGGCGCTTCAAGAACAGACGCGCCGCCAGACAAGACTAAAGCGATTCTTTGCTCAGTTCTTCTCGAAGTTCGGCTACCATCTTGCCATATTCTTCCTCACTCAAGTACACTTTCCCGGGATTCATCTGGAAAGTGCCTCCGTAGTCAGGTCCGTCTACATACTTTGGAGCCAAATGGAAATGCAGGTGCGACAGTTTGTCGGAATAGGCACCATAGTTGATTTTCTCAGGATGATAGAGTTTCTGCATGGCGCGTGTAACTTGCGCTACATCCGCCATAAAGGCATTGCGCTCAGCATCGCTCAACTCGTTTAGGTCGTTCACATGGTGGTCATAAGCCACAAGGCAACGGCCGTGGTAGGTCTGCTCTTTGAAGAGAAAAGCGCGCGACACACGCAGGTGAGCAATCTCAATCATTAGGTCTTTCTGCGTCTGATTGTTTTGGCAGTAAAGACAATCTTTTGGGTCGGAATACATGGAATTTATGATTTTAGAGTTTTGACTTAGAGGCCCTATTTACGCTTTCTCAATGCCGGCAACCACCGCCTCTCTAACGGCGGAGATAGCCTCATCGGGCTCGGTAAACTTGTGTAAATCAATAGGTTCGCCTACATACATATGGATGGGGTGCCAAGTTACATATTTGGCGCGCACATTCATCGCTTCGTAGCACCCTGATATCGAGATGGGTATCACGGGCAATCCCAAATCCAATGCTATCTGGAATGCGCCGCGTTTGAAGCGCCCCACTTCTCCATTCTTCGTGCGCGTACCCTCCGGAAATATCACCGTACAAACACCGTTCACCAACTGTTTTTCTATCGCTTGCAGGCTTCGGAAAGAGGAGCGGGCATTGCTGCGCTCCACGAAGATGTGCCCCGCGCATTTGCATGCGGTGCCTACAAAGGGTATCTTGCGAATCTCGGCCTTCATCAGCCACTTATAAACCACAGGCAGATAGCCGTATATCGCCCACACATCCAGCATAGACTGGTGGTTGCTGACAAAGACATACGATTGCCCGTCCTGAATATGCTCCAATCCCGTAACCTTCACCGGCAGAAACAACAACCAAAAGAAAGACCGAGACCAAAACATCTGCTCCAAATGAACGATACGAGAGTTCTTCCACGGAGAGAGCACGATGGTGAACAGAGCGGTAAAGATTGTAAGCAAAATCAATAAAGGTAATGCTATAACATATTGATATACAATGTAAAGATATTTCATAATAGAATAAATGATGAAATGAAACAGTATGGTGCAGTCAAAGGTAATTCAGTCTTTCAGCGTAGCGGTCGGACAGTCGAAGACGCTCCTTTATCTTATCGAACTAAATCCTCGATACAATGCGCAGATACGGCGGATTTCCTCCCAGGTCTCTTCCGAGAGTTTGGTGCCGATTATCTCCACCACACGCCCTGCTGCGATAGTGCCTATCTCGCCGCATTTGCGCAGGTCAAAACCGTTGCTCAGCGCATACAGGAAACCTCCGGCGTACAAATCACCGGCGCCGGTGGAGTCGGTGCAGTTGGTCGTGATGGCGCCGATATGGTGTTGTTGGGAACTTTGCTGCACATACGAACCCCGCTTACCGACTTTCACCACTGCGATGTCGCATTGCTCGGCTATCTTCGCAGCGGATTCTTGCGGATTCAAGTGCGTGTACGCAAACGACTCGTCTTCGTTGGCAAACACGATATCCACATATTGTCGTATCAGTTCTTTCAGGAAGAGGTGATTCTCGTTCACCACATTGTAACTTGCCAAGTCCAGCGACACCGTGCACCCCGACTCTTTCGCCATTCGGATGGCTTTCGCTATCAGGTCGTGGTTCTGAACAAGATAACCTTCTATGTGGAAAATATCATATCCGATGAATGCTTCTTTCTGAATATCATCGGGTTGCAATTCCGCTGCCGCCCCCAGATAGGTGGCAAAGGTGCGTTCTCCATCGGGGGTGATGAATACGATACTGCAACCCGACATCTCTTGCCCGGAGGTGAGCAACATAGGCTTGACATTGTTCTTCAGCATGTCCTCGCGGTAGAAATCACCCACCTCGTCGTTCCCTATCTTGCCGATGAAGGCGGCCTTGCCCCCCAGCGAGGCAATGGTGCTGATGGCATTGCATGCGCTGCCACCTGCCACCAGACGCTTCCGCACCGAAGCAAATCGTTGCTGGATGGCAGCGGCTTCCTGCTTGGTAATCAGGTTCATGCTACCTTTCGGATAACCCAACTCACGCAAATCGCCTTCCGATACTTGCAGCAACATATCCGTCAGTGCATTACCCAATCCTAATACTTTCTTCATGAAGTAGTGTTTTTGCTTTTACGCTGCAAAAGTAATAAAAAAATCTCATATACGCAAAAAAAACCATCTTTTGTGGTTTGAAATGGCCAATTTTCATGATTTAGGAGCCTTTTTTACATTTTTCTGCATTTTTTTTCTCAAAAAATTTGGTCATGTCAAAAAAAAGCAGTACCTTTGCACTCGCTTTTGGAAAAAGAGCGAGCACGCTTCCTTAGCTCAGTCGGTTAGAGCATCTGACTGTTAATCAGGGGGTCCAAGGTTCAAGTCCTTGAGGGAGCGCAAAAGGCTGCTTGACATTGTGTCAAGCAGCCTTTGTTTGTGCAACAAACTCTACTGCGAAATGGTACGATTATTAAGATTTCGCCTTCCGCGACCATGTCGGGTGTTTTTCGCGGGTCTCCCGCGGGTCTCTCGCGGGTCGACAGCGTGTGAAAACCACCCTAAAAATGTACTTTTGTTAAGATTTACCGATTTTTATCCCCTCGCTCTATTGCCACCCGAGGATGAAAAAAGGCTGCCTAACAAATCATGTTAGACAGCCTTTTGCTAATGATATCCGCCGCTTATCGGCGCTTTGCTCTTATTGCTTGTTTCCTAACAGGTCGTATGCAACACCATTGTGGATAATCAGCAGTTGACCGTTGCGGACCACCTTGACAGGCTTGTTGCTGCCTACTGTCGTCTCCATAAGCGTAGTAGTGGGCTTGGGAAACGCCACATAGTTGCGAGCAGGAGCCCAACCATTGCGGAAGAAGTGGGTGTACGACTTTGCCTCGGCAGCATCATAGCCGATGATGGTCTCCATCTCGTTCTCTGCCTTGCCGAAGAACTGCACCTTGTTCGATGCGGGCGAAATCACATTGCCTTCCGTATCCATAGTATTGTACTCGGAGAAGTCGTAGGGCAGGCAGTTGTTCATGCCATCAATCGTCCAGCGTTGAATCTTGCTGCCATCGCTGAGGCTAAACTCGCCCTTGCTCATGTCGAGCGTGGTGAGCAGGTAAGCCACCTGCGGTTGGTCGTTCCATGTACGGCTCAGCGATACCAAGGGGCACTCCGATTGTATCGTGCAACGGTCAAACACATAGCCTCTGTCTTGCTGTGCTGTCTGGCTGTTGTTGGCGGTGATGCAGTCGCTGCCGCCGCCGCTCGAAGCACGCTTCTCGCAGTAGAGCAAGGTGTTGTAGAAATACACGCTACCGCTACCGCAGATGAAGTCCACCGTACCGTGTATCTCGCAATCCTCGAACCAGCACTCTTGCCCGGGCTTGTTGCTGTAGTAGGTGTCTTGGTAAGAGAGCATGCGCACGCTGTAGCAAGCGGTGTGAGTACCTTTGTCTTGCAGGCAGACGGCACGTCCGTTGTCGGCTTTGTAGTAGTCGAGTGCGTTCTGCAGCGTCAGGTGCTCGAAGATGTTGTCGCTGCCGGTATTGAGGATGGTTGCCGTAGTGGAGATACCCTCTATCTTGGCATCAGGCGCATTCTTGATGATGGTGCCTTCCATAGACTCTCCCTTCACCACTACATGGCTGGCACTGATAGTGGTCAGCACGGTCTCGCCGAGGTCGTAAACGCCGTCGTGGAGCAGGATGGTGTCGCTGTCTTGCAGGATGTTGCACACCATCATCAGCGTAGCCGCATCGCCGGCAGCAATGTCGTATACATGTCCTACTTTGTTCAGCGGAGCCGCCACATTATATACCTCCACAGAGTGGATATACGAGGTGGTAGTGAAGTTGAAATGGAGGGTATCTTGCGCCTCACTCTCTACATAGAACGAGCAGAGTGCGCCGTCAGCGGTAGCCCCTTCTTCTCCATTGCGAATAACATGCATCACAGCCACCGAGTCGCCTGCTGCGTTGCGGATAACTTGGTCGGAAGTGTTGGTAAAGGTGCAGAGACCTACCGATACATATGCCTTGGGCGATACAACAAGTGTCATCTCTTGACCATTGCTGAAGACAAAACCATGGTTGTTGAGATACTTGCCGGTAGCATCAATCAACTCGTGGTCTTCCATATAGAAGTTAGACTTCGTCAGGTCGTATTTGTAGTGCGTGCCGGTGGTGGCTTGCTCTATCGCCGTAACGCTGGCATTCAGCACGAGGTCTTCATTCACGATGTCGCCGTCGTTCAGTTTGATACCTGCGTTGGTCTTCCAGCCGCGGAATGCACTTCCCTCAGCAATAGTGAGGTCGGCTTTCGTGAATTTCGGCGCAAAAGCACTGCCGGGGACGATGGTGTCAACGCCTAATTTCTTACCATTCTGGTCGAAGTAGGTGATAGTGAGGTCGGGGATAAACTCACATGCCTCTACTTTGATATAGGGGCAATACTGTCCGCAATAGACGATAAGCGTATCTGCCTCCTCATAGTTGTACACCCATGTGGCAATACCCGTGCCTTTGGCAGAATCATAGCAACCGGCTGCTTGGGTGTCTATGAAACCATAGGTATCTGCTTCGTCAACCTTTTCGTCTCCGTTCAAGTCTTTCTTGGCGCTGCAAACATAAGCGCTGTTGGCTGCTGCAAACTGGCACCCGCCAAGACTGACTTTCACGGGACCATCTACAGCGAACTTAAAAGCGACCCAGCACCAACCGTGTTGTGCACTATGAAAACTCGACCCATGCTGCGAATAGCCTACTTGCGTTACGCCTGCCGGCAGTTCCCCGATGTGGTCTTGCGTCAGGTCAATCTCAAAGTCTTGGAATGTGCGCGCCACAGTCTCTTTGAACTCCACCTTGCTCAATACACCCTCAGCGGAAGTTTTGCGGCAGATATACACGCCCGTTACCGTCTCGTCTAACTCTACGGTTACTGTTTTCGGACCTTGCGCCCCATCGGTCGTGGCAATCTTCTCGCCTTTAGTGGGCTTCCCGTCCACCAATGTGCCGTGGTAAACATCCACAATGAACTCGGAATTGTCCTTGCGATTGGAGATAGTCAGTTTGAGGGTGCCGGCTACAGGGGCTTTCTCGAAGTACGCGTAGCCGCTGCTGTTCAGTTTGATACCTTTGAGCCCGAGGTTGGTGCCCGCAGCATCATCTACTTTTGAGCCATAATACAGACCATTGTCAGGATTTGCCGAA
The DNA here is from genome assembly GCA_022777485.1 of Bacteroidales bacterium. GTDB lineage: Bacteria > Bacteroidota > Bacteroidia > Bacteroidales > Paludibacteraceae > Colicola. The sequence continues at coordinate 7,743 of JALFGC010000050.1, read as the reverse complement.
GGAGCTGTTTGGGTATAGTCCCACAGCAAATCGTTCTCACCTGCCATCACGAAGGCACTGACCATCGTGAGGAGTGCAAAAAAGAATGTTTTTCTCATGTTGTTTTAGAGATTTTAGAGATTAAGTGAATATGTGTTTGAAATTGATGCTGCAAAGATACATTTTTTTGTTGAGATACGCAAATACATACGGCTTTTCCCCACAAAAAGCGTCAGAAAATACACAGAGAATCCTCTCTATTCGGTTGATAGAAAACGAATAGCAGGCGTGCGCACGCCTGCTATCTTCACACGATGCCCCGCGCTTGCTTGATGGTCTCGTAGGCTTGGTTGATGATGCGGAACTTCTCTGTCGCGCTGCGTTGCACTTCTTCCCCTGCGTTGGAGACTTTATCGGGATGGTACTTCATTGCCATGCGACGATAGGCACGCTTCACCTCTTCATCGGTCGCTTGCGGAGTGATTTCCAGCGCGGTAAAAGCCCAGTTTGGGTCTGTGTCGCGGCGGTACATGGAGAGCAGCGACCGATAATCCATCGGCTGTATCCCCATGTGCTCCACTATCGTCTCTACCACTTGCACCTCGCTATCCGCCATCTCGCCGTCTGCCATCGCCACATCGAGCAGGAGGTGGAGAATCTCCAAGCGCGTGGAGTAGTTGACGTGTTGCGCTATCTGCCGAGAGACGCCTACGGGGTTAATGTCTTTTTGCAGGAGTTCTTTGAGCAATTGCAGCGCATCGCGAGCGCCCTCCTCGCCGTAGTTCTTCACGAGGAAAGGCTTGATATGGTTCACCTCCGACTTCTTCACTTGCCCGTCGGCTTCCATTACGCAGGCGATGAGCACAAGCAACGACACACGGATGTCCCCCACGGTGGCACGACGGTAGTTGGTGGACTCTCCGCCAACAAAGCGACGATCGTTGTCTTTCGGTTGATCCTCCGCGGGTTGGTCTTTATCCAACTTTTCGAGTTTTTCTTCCAGCAATATAGCAATGGTTACCCCAATCAAGGCACCCATGGGTCCGCGTAATGCAAAACCCAAACCTCCTAATATCCATCTGTTTAAGTGCATGAGAGTTGAGAGACCCTCCCTGTACCTCCCTTAAAGGGAGGCGCTGAGAGGGAGCGGTAATTTTAGTTAAACAATACATATTCATAAGTCTCCCTTTAAGGGAGAATTAGAGGGTCTTCTTGCTCCGCATGGCGGTAGCAAGGGAGTACATCACGATACCTGCTGTCACGCTGACATTCAGCGAATGCTTGGTGCCGTATTGCGGAATCTCTATGCACTCGTCGCAGGTATCCACCACCTCCTGCTTCACGCCGAATACCTCATGCCCCAGCACGATAGCGACACCTTTTTTCAAGGAGGTGCGGTCTCCAGGCCGCACCATTTCTTTCTTCATTTCATCCGCGGCTTGCTCAAGGCTGATGGAATGGTGCGCCTGCTCAACAGCATAGACCTTATAGCCCCTTGCTTGCAGCGCCTTCACCGCATCCATCGTTTCTGCGAACGCCTGCCATGCCACCGTCTGCTCTGCGCCGAGTGCCGTCTTATGCAGGTCATTGTTGGTGCTCAACGTGTCGGGCTTGGGCGTGATGCCGCAGAGATACAAGCCCTCTAACAAAAACGCATCGGCTGTGCGGAACACGGCACCTACATTGTGTTGGCTGCGGACATTGTCGAGTACCACTACCAGCGGCAGTTTCTCCGCCTCGCGGAATGCATCCGCAGACAGGCGATTCATCTCTTGTATGGTCAGTTTCTGCATGTTCGTTGATGGTAGAAAGTTGAGATAGTCTGCACTCTCATTCTATGGTGCGGCCTGGAGACCGCACCTCCTTTGCCTATAGCCCTTCGGGCAGGTCGAGGATAATGCGTTTCTGCGGTTCGTCTATCTCTATTATCAAATCTTCATGCACCGGCAAGAGGCGTCCGTCTTCCAATTCTAATAAGGTATTGATAGTTGTTTCATCCACGGCTGCCACCTTACCCTGCACCACATGCTCGCTGTTCAGCACCTCATAGCCTGTCAAGTCCTGCCATGTCATCATCTCCTCTGCCTCCTCGGCGAGGTCGCGGCGGAGCATGTACGCCTCCGCGTTCACCAGCCTCAGCGCCTTGGCTTCCGTGTCCACGCCTTTCAACCGAAAGATAAGGCTATCTGCTCCCTTCCCGCGCCAGTCTTCCACGCGGAATGGCACGAAGATGCCGTCCAAGAGCAGGATGAGGAAGTCGGCTTCCGCCTCGTCCCAGAAGGCATTGTCCATCTGGCATTGCAGTTCCCCGCTTTTCCCGTGCGGGCGTCGCATTGTGCCGATTCGTACGAGTTCGTTTTGCTCAATCATAATCAGTTGCGTATGGTGATTACTCCGTTGGAAACTATCAAATCGTAGCGCCTCAGCGCCTCGTCGCTAATTCCTTTCTGCGGTGTGGCATAGCCGGTACCAAGGTCGTATTCCTCACCGCAGAGCGGACAAGTCGCGAGCATGCCATCCACCTCCACGGGTTCATCCTGCTTCACACAATGCGGGCAAGCCATGTCGTAGGCACTGTAAGTACCAGAACCATCGATATACACCACCACCCCTGCATAGCCAAAGCGGTCTGTTTCCTTGCGGGGCATGGTCTGTCCGTTGAAATGGTAACCGTCTTTATCCACAATCATATAGGTATAGGGGTACTCCGGCTTAAAATGCACATACGTGCCTTCGTAGGTATTGATACGGATGTTCACCGGATACGAAGGAACTGAACTGCGGTACGTGGTATGCGTATCGCAGGCACAAAAAGCAAGGAGAAAGAGAAGAGAAATCAGTCCCTTGAAAGCGGGGAGTTGTAGAATACTAATACACTGCATCTAAGTTCACTTTGAAGATAAGTACCGAGTAAGGCGGGATATAACTGCTTGTACCCTCCGTGCCGTTGCCTTCGGCTTCGTAAATATCGTCGCTGGTGTATTTCTCCTCGTCGTAACCTAAATAATAAGGTACATAAATTTCTATCACACCCTTGTTGTTAATCTTGCGTAGTCCCTCGGCAAAGCCACTGACTACACTTGACAATGCGAAGGACGCCGTACCGCCGTCGAATCGGCAACCATTAATCAGGTAACCCTCGTAGGTTACCAATACTGTCTTGCTGTTATCGGGGCGGGAATCGGTGGGATTACCCTGATAGATAATCTTATACTGCAAGCCCGTGGAGGTGGTTACCACGCTGTCTTGCGTGGCGTTCTGCGCTAACCAAAGGTCGTTCTGCGCCTTCCAATCCATCCAATTGTTTTCTTTGCAGCCCGACAGCATCACTGCCGCCAAAGCGAGAAATATAAAAAGGAGTTTCTTCATTTTGAGTTTAGAGTTGAGAGTTTAGGGTATGTCATTGGCAAATCCACGAAGCAGGGTTGAGGATATTGCGGTCTTGGTATATTTGGAAATAGAGTTCCGTCTTGTTGTCCTGCTCAGGGTCGGAATAGATGGTGCCGAGCGTCTGTTTGGTCTCTATCTTGTCGCCCTGCTTTACATTCAGTTTGCTCAGGTTGGAATAGACGGAGCGGTAGTTACCATGCTGCACGATAACGGCGTAGGTGTTGCCTACGAGGAAGCAACTCGTTACCTCCCCTTTGTATATCGCCCGCGCCTGCATGCCGGCGGTGGTCTGGATATAGATACCTTTGTTGTCGGTTACCACATGCTCATACACGGGGTGCTGTTGCTTGCCGAACTTGCCGCTGATATAGCCTTTCTCCACTGGCCAAGGCAGTTTGCCTTTGTTCTGCTCGAATCCGCCCGCCACGAGTTGTTGCTCTTTGGTGAGCGTGGTCTTGGTGGCAGTCTGCTTGCGGATGGCGTCGTCAATCTTCTTGTTGAGTTCTGCGGCTTTCTTCTGCTGTTTCTTGAGTTGGGCAGTGAGGTCTTTCTCTTTTTTCTTTAGGTTGTTGAGCATGCTCTTGTGCTTCTTCTCATCGCGTGCAAGGCTCTCTTGCTGCCGTTTGCGAGATTGTAGCGCCTGTTCTTTGTCTTTGCGATTGGTCTTCAGGGCTTCGTTCTGCGCATCTATCTCTGCTTGAATCTGTTCAATGTGCGCAGCCTGCTCTTGACGATAGTGCGCAAACTCCTGTAGGTAGCGCACACGGCGCACCATCTGCTGAAAGTCGTCTGCCGAGAGGATGAAGAGTAGCGGCGACTGCTGCATGCTTGTGTAGTGCGTCTCGCGGACCAAACGGGCGTAGTCGGCTTTGCAACGCTCCAACTCCCCTTGCAGAGAATCGCGCTGCAATCCAAGCATTTGCATCTCATCGTCAAGCGCGGTGATTTCGCTACCGAGGGTGCGAATCAACTGCTTCTGTGTGCTAATGTTCTTACTCAGCAGTTGCAGTTTGTTCAGCGTGGAGGTCTCGTCTTTCTTCGTCTGCTGCAACATTTTGTTGGTCTGCTCTATCTCCTGCTGCAGTTGTTTCTGCTTCTGCTGCAGTTGCTTGACTGTATCTGCAGACGCAGCGAGGCTTAGCAGGCAAAGCAATATGTATATTCCGATGCGTTTCATTTCTTATAAATTCTCTACTACCAATTGCTCGTAGCGCGACAAGTCGATATGTTGCGCGCGCATAGGGACATTCGTTTGCTTCTCGGGGTAGGTTATCTTGAGTGCAATGGTTTTCTCTCCAATAGCATAGCCTACAAATGGACCGCCCGGCAATTCGTTGCTGGCTATCTGCTGCAGGTCTTCCCATCTCAGTGGTGGGGTAACATACCTATTAACCTGCTGATAGTCCGTTCGCAGGTATTGGTGATTGAGTTTGTTAATCGCTATCAGTTCATCGGGGGTGGCTTCTATGCGATAAACCTCTATGCCGAGCATAGGCATGACGCTAATCACCAGCATGGAGTCGCGCACAACCTGCATCGTGCAGTTGGCTGAGATTATCTCATCGTCTATGGTGAGCGTGGCTCTTGCGCCTTGCATGAAGCAAGTATGCCACGGCTTTTCCTCTTCCGTAGGCGTCTCTGCCGATTGCGTTTGCACGGCGGCTTGCTGTGTATGGCAACTCGTGAAGCCTATTGCAAAACCCGTGCCAAGGGCCAACAAAGTGATGATTTCTATGCCGCAATATGCCATGGTGCGCACTGCCAACCGCGTCATGCCCCGCGTAGCACGAGCAAGGCTGTTTTGCAACATTCGTATGATGAATAGCAGAACTCTCATTCTTTCATAATGATTTTGTAGTGCTTCTCTATCTCTTCCTTGTCCTCATTGGCGGCATTGCGCAAGGCTTTCTGTATATAGAATGCCGCGAGGTAGTCTTGCCCTTGCAGGTGCAGAATCCATGCGTAGGTATCGAGGAAAGTGGCATTGTCGGGTTGCGCCTGTATAGTGCGTTGGCTCATGCTCTCCGCCTGCCTCAGGTCGCCGCCATGCGTGGCAAGCAGGTAGGCGTAGTTGTTCAGCGCAGAGAGGTTGTTCGGCTCAAGGCGCAGAATCTGCCGATAGGACGCCTCACACTCGCGAAAAGGCGCATGCAACGCCTCTTGTATTTGCACCTTGAAGAGCCAAAACTGCAAGTTCAGCGAGTCTTGCGCAAGGTATCGGTCTATCTCTGCCAATGCTTTCTTAGGCTTGCCTGCCATCACATACACGCGGTAGCGATTGAGCGCACTCAGCCCGTCGTAGCCGCGCAGTTTGTCCAATTCATCTTGCGCTTTGAGCGCCTGTTTATAGTCATCGTTCGCCAATGCCGCCTGCCGCAGGTTGTTCCACGCATCTTCGTCTTTGGGCTGCAGTTTTGCGACCTGTTTAGCAACCGTCAGCAGGGTCTTGTACTGCTTTCTGTCGCCCGATTTATACAGGGCAGCCGAGTAGAGATACCAGCGTTTGGCGGGGTCTAATCGGTAGGCTTGCTGTAAGTACGCAAACCCTTTTTCTTTCTGATTGATAGCATTGTAGAGCACTCCGATATACTCTTTGGTAAGGGCGTCTTGCGGGTTCAATTGCTCGCAGAACAGCAGTTGAGTAAGGGCAACATCGTAGTGCTCATGGTCAAGTGCATGGCGTGCCGCCACCCAGTGGTAGGTGAACTGCTGCTCGCGCTCCGGAGAGAGCCTATACTCCACCGCCCAAGCCCCCTGCCCAACGAGCAGAAGCCATGCCGCTACGAGTAATTTGTAATTTGGATGAAGGATTAAGGACACAAGATAAATGACTAAATAGTTTTGTTTTGATAAAGGATTAAGGACACTATTTTGATGAAGGATTAAGAACACTATTTGGATGAAGGATTAAGGACACAAGATAAAAGACTAAATAGTTTTGACTCTGAAACCTCACAGATGAAGGTAATACGTCTTTTATCCTTCATCCTTTATCTTTCATCCAGTATAGACGAAGGTAATAAGTCTTTCATCCTTCATCCTATATCCTTTTATCAATCATATTCACTTCACCCCCGAGTGTCCGAAACCTCCCGCGCCTCGCTCGGTGTCGCTCAGCACTTCCACCTCCACCACTTCGGGCTGCTCATGTCGGGCGATGACCATCTGGCAGATACGCTCCCCGGGGGCAATAGTCTGCGGCTCGTTGCTCAGATTGATAAGGATAATCCCCACCTCTCCGCGGTAGTCGGCGTCGATAGTTCCCGGGCTGTTCAGCACGGTGAGTCCGCGCTTAAGTGCCAAGCCGCTGCGCGGACGAATTTGCGCCTCGTAGCCCTGCGGTAGTTCGATGAACAAACCCGTAGGCAGCAGTCGCCGCTCCATGGGCTGCAAGGTGATTTCCTCGCTGAGGTGGCATCGTATATCCATTCCTGCCGCCTGCTCGCTCTCATACCGCGGCAGCGGATTATTGCTTTTATTGATGATTTTCAGTTGCATATATAAGAAACTTCGTGTAAAAAGACTTCGTGTAGGGGACTTCGTGTAAAGAACTTCGTGTAGGGGACTTCGCTTCGCTTCATGTACAGCGCGTAGCGCTTTCTTACATTTACTTTCTTACCCCCGACTTGTCGGGGTTCTTGCACGAAGTTTTTTACAGCCTCGAAGAGGCTTTCAAAACCTCTTCTCCACCAGCACCTTCAGCCCGTCGGGTACTATCTTTATCCGTATATCTTTGGGCATCTCCACGGGGTCGCCGTCCACATGGAAGGGTGCCGCCTCTTCGCGCTCCAGCAGCACTTCCTTCGCCCGCACAGTGTCCATAAACAGGCTGTTGTCTATGCTCTTCGTGAAGAGCCTGAGCGCCAGCCCTGCTGCCCCTATCAGCGCTGAGGACGACATCATGCAGATGTCCATCTTCCCGTCTTGGATACTTGCTTTCGGGGCGATATACGCGTCGTTGCCCCATTGCCCTGCATTGGCGAAAGTGATGAGAAAGGCTTTGTGGGTGATGTCCAGCCCGTCGCCCGTGATATGATAGGTCTGCGACTTGTAGGTGAACGCATCTTTCAGGATGTTCTCGATATATGTCTTCAGCCCGCGTTTGCCCGCCACGGCGAAGTGGTCGGCTATCAGTGCGTCGAAGCCCGTGCCGCAGGTGCTGACAAAGAATCGGTCGTTCGCTAAGCCATAGTCCACCGTAATAGGCTCGCATCTATTCAGCATCTCGATGGCTTTGTTCACATGCACGGGGACGCCTATATGCCTTGCGAAGCCGTTGCCGCTACCCATCGGCAGAATACCCATCGCTGTCTGCGTATGGCGCAAACCGTTCGCCACCTCGTTCACTGTGCCGTCGCCGCCTACGGCCACCAC
>JALFGC010000033.1 GCA_022777485.1 Bacteroidales bacterium | reverse complement strand
ATGGTGGTCGGCTGCTTGCTGACGGGGTGTATGAAGGCTACTTGGCGCGCGTGGAGCGAGATACCGCCATCGGGGTTGCTCCGCTTGGCTCCGTACTTCAAGTCGCCCTTTATCGGGCAACCGATAGCCGCCATTTGGCAGCGTATCTGGTGGTGGCGTCCGGTCTCCAACTGCACCTCGACGAGCGTGTATCGGTCGCCTTTGGTCAGGGTGCGGTACCTTAGCCGCGCCTCTTTGGCGTCGCGCGCACCCGCCTTCGATACGAAGGATTTGTTCAATTTCTCGTTGCGCACCAGCCAATGCACCAACTGCCCCTCTGCGGGCACGGGGGCGTGCTCCACGATTGCCCAGTAGGTCTTTTGGATTTGCTCGTGGCTACGGAACATCTCGTTCAGCCGCGTGAGCGCCTTGCTCGTGCGGGCGAAGAGCACCACGCCGCTGGTGGGACGGTCGAGGCGATGGGTAACGCCGAGGAAGACCTCGCCGGGCTTGTGGTATTTCTCTTTGATATACGCCTTCACCACCTCGGAGAGCGGGGTATCGCCCGTCTTGTCGCCCTGCACTATCTCGCGGCAGGTCTTGTTGACGGCAATGATATGATTATCTTCGTAGAGTACAGTCATCGAAACAGGATTTATGAACTTACTTTTTTCTTGCGGAATTTTCCCCTGAACCCTCCTTTATGGTCTCGGCATGGTCAGTGCAATCACTAACTAATCGTTAACTAATCACTAACTAATCACTAACTAATCGTTAACTCTTTTCCGCATACAGTCGGCTTACAAAATCGTCTCTTTTCGCGGGGGGAGCCGAGTTCCTTCCGTAGGGCATTCGTGCAGCCTTTTATTTCAGCGACAAAGATACAAAAACTTCTGCATATACGCAAATTATTTCGCAAAAAAGAGGGAAAAGGCGGTCCGAATCGGCTTTGCAGCACCCTGCTGCACTTTTTTATACCCAAAGACTTGCATATCTCAAAAAAAAGCAGTAATTTTGTGCGCAATTTTTGCATTTCTAATCTTCAACACAAGTATGGACTCAAAATACAATCCTACCGACATCGAAGCCAAGTGGTATCAGTATTGGCTGGACCAGAAGTTGTTCCACAGCGAGCCGGATGGGCGTGCGCCTTTCACGGTGGTTATCCCGCCCCCAAATGTAACGGGCGTGCTGCATATGGGGCATGTGCTCAACGAGACGATACAAGACATCCTTGTGCGCCGCGCGCGCTTGGAGGGGAAGAACGCCTGCTGGGTGCCCGGCACCGACCATGCCTCCATCGCCACCGAGGCGAAGGTCATCAAGCGCCTGAAAGAGCAAGGAATTAACAAGAGCGACCTCACGCGCGAGGAGTTCCTGAAACACGCGTGGGCATGGACCGACGAGCACGGCGGCATCATCTTGAAGCAGTTGCGGAAACTTGGTTGCTCGTGCGACTGGGACCGCACCTCGTTCACGATGGATGAGACCCGTTCGCGGGCAGTTATCCGCGTGTTCTGCGACCTCTATGAGAAGGGGCTGATTTACCGCGGCTTGCGCATGGTCAACTGGGACCCCGAGCGGCAGACGGCGCTCTCGGACGAGGAAGTGATTTACCACGACGAGCATAGCCATCTCTTCCACCTGAAATACCGCGTGGTAGAGCCTGTGGACGAGGCTTCGCTCACGCCGGAGGATGTGGTGCACAAAGATGAGCAGGGCTACTACGCTGTGGTAGCGACCACCCGCCCCGAGACCATCATGGGCGATGTGGCGATGTGTATCAACCCCAAAGACCCGAAGAACCACTGGCTGCGCGGGAAGCATGTCATCGTGCCGCTCGTGGGCAGGCAGATACCTGTGATAGAAGATCGCTATGTGGAGATAGAGTTCGGTACGGGCTGCTTGAAAGTAACGCCCGCGCACGATGTGAACGACTACGCACTGGGGCAGAAATACAACCTCACGGCATACGACATCTTCACGCCCGACGCGCATATCAACCTCGACACATTAGAGGCGGGCATTCGCGAGAATGTAGCGGCTTATCAGGGTATGGACCGCTTCGACTGCCGCAAGCAGATTGCCCAAGACCTGCAAGCCGCAGGGCTGATGGAGAAGATAGAGGACTACGACAACAAAGTGGGCTACTCCGAACGCACCAATGTGCCTATTGAGCCGCGGCTGTCGCTGCAATGGTTCATCCGCATGCAGCACTTTGCTGACATCGCGCTGCCGCCCGTGATGAACGACGACATCGTGTTCTACCCCACGAAGTACAAAAACACCTACCGCAACTGGTTGGAGAACATCAAGGACTGGTGTATCTCGCGGCAACTGTGGTGGGGACACCGTATCCCTGCCTATTATATTAAGGAGATACTCGACCAAACGGGTGCGGAGAACTACCCCGAGGATAAGATTATCGTAGCGCCGACCATGGAGGAGGCGCAAGCCAAAGCGAAGGGTCAGACGCTGGTGCAGGACGAGGGCGCGCTGGACACATGGTTCTCGTCGTGGCTGTGGCCTATCTCGCTCTTCGACGGCATAGAGCACCCCGACAACAAAGAGATACAGTACTACTACCCTACCGCCGACCTCGTAACCGGTCCGGATATCATCTTCTTCTGGGTGGCGCGTATGATTATGGCGGGCTACGAGTACCAAGGCAAAATGCCTTTCCGCCATGTCTATTTCACAGGTATCGTCCGCGATAAACTCGGACGCAAGATGTCGAAGTCGCTAGGCAACAGCCCCGACCCGCTGGACCTGATTGCCCGCTTCGGCGCAGACGGCGTGCGCATGGGTATGATGTTGGCAGCCCCCGCGGGCAACGACATCCTCTTTGATGAGAGCCTCTGCGAGCAGGGACGCAACTTCTGCAACAAAATCTGGAACTGCTTCCGCCTTATCAAAGGCTGGGAAGTAACTTCGGAGGATGAAGAAGCAAGGATAAAGGATGAAAGGCCTAATAGTTTTGCTACGCGGTGGTTTGAGGCGGTGCTGTCGCAAGCCGAGACAGAGGTGGCAGACCTGTTCGGGAAGTACCGCCTGAGCGAGGCGCTGATGGCGATTTACAAACTCTACACCGATGAGTTCTCCGGCTGGTATCTCGAGATGATTAAGCCTGCCTACGGGCAGCCCATCGACCGCACGACCTACGAAGCGACCTGCCGTTTCCTCGACCGAATGCTGCGTCTGCTCCACCCCTTCATGCCGTTCATCACCGAGGAACTCTGGCAGAACCTCGCCGACCGCAAAGAAGGCGAGAGCATTATGAAGGATGAAGGAGAAAGGATAAAGGATGAAAGACGAATAAGCACCGACTCTGAGAACGCTGATACGACGGTAATAAGTCCTTCATCCTGTGTTCTTCATCCTGTGTCCGAAGAGGGCGAGTTGCTGAAAGCATTGGTTTCAAATATCCGCAACATCCGCGCAAGCAAGAATATCTCGCCCAAGGAGGTGCTGACGCTGGTGGCACCCGAGGCGGTCAATCCGCTGGTTTGCAAGTTGGCGAATGTGGAAGTAGCCGTTGGCGCAGAGAAGAGCGCGCAGTCGTCGTCCTTCATCATCGGCACCACCGAGTACAGCATTCCGTTGGATAAGTTCATCAATGTAGATGCCGAGCGTGAGAAATTGGAGGCAGATCTCGCGCACCAACGTGGTTTCCTCGCGGGCGTGATGAAGAAACTCAGCAACGAGCGTTTCGTGCAGAACGCCAAGCCCGAGGTCGTTGCCCTTGAGCGCAAGAAGCAAGCCGACGCCGAGGCGCGTATCGCCACCCTCGAAGCCGCACTCGAGGCACTGAAGAAATAGAGGACACACGGCAAAAAAGACGCCATACCGAGGAACGGGGCTACCTACATCGCGTAGGTAGCCCCGTTCTGTCATATTTGATGGAGACATGTAAATGTCGTGGAAACATAAACATGTTATTGTCGTGTAATTAACCATTAATTTCTTGTTGACTTCTCCATTAAAGCATTGTCTTTTAATGGATGATTTGTCCACGCACTTTTGTCCCTTGGTGTTTCCCACAAGGAGGAATACAAAATAACAACAATACCACAAATATATTAATTTTCTGTTAAATTCTACATTTTTTACGATTTTATTTGCATACATTAAAAAAAAGTCGTAAATTTGCAAGCGTTTTTGTCCAAAAATAGCCCCACAAAAAATAGGGGTTACTATGACATCTTATAATAAGGAGTCTCAGCACCTTGTTCTTTGAGATAATGATATATGAAACTCGCTGCTTTTTATCTTCGGCTACCATTGCTCCGACGTCTACCATCTCAGCAAGGACTTTCCCTTTTGCCATCCAAAAACGGACGTTTAATGAAGGCATGTAATTGTCGAGGAAACATAAACATGTAATTGTCGTGTAATTAACCATTAATTTCTACTTCTCCATTAAAGCCCGTGTAAAGAACCATTAAAGCATTGTATTTTAACGGTCGTTTCCGTGGAGCCGGATTCGTAGGTAACGGTTACATCCCAAACACGAACAGCACCACCTGCTGTGATATAACCTGTTTTGAGACCGAGAGAGGAACAATCAATCGTAACAGAACTTCCTCCGCTTCCTGAGGCAACACCTGTTCCTGTTGCAGAAGTAGATTTGGAACTGCTAAAATACAATGTTGCAGAATTACCACCACTGCTCATCGGCTGTGAAGTACTGGAAACAGTCATTTTAATACTTGTAATAGCACCTGCAAAAGTGGGAAGTTGGATATAGTACGCAGTATTTGAGGCATATTTCTTTATTTGCAAGTAATGGTATGTATTTGTTGCTTTGCTATGGTAGTTTTTGATAGCATAAGCCCCCCAAGAATAACCATCAATAGTAGCGGTATGTGTTTTGTATGAGGTACTTGCATCACCCATAGAAACAATGTTGGCATTTGATAATGTAACATCTGCTCCCCAAGCAAGAATGTTCCCACATGCAAGTACTGCTACGAAAAGCAATTTAACAAAATGAATCCGTTTCATATGTCAATTATTTTAAGATTTATATTCTATGTTGAATAGAGATAATAATATACGAAAATACTAAAAATCAAAGCAATATGAAAAACCTAAAAGTTTTATTTACAGTATTGTGTGTGGCTTGCGCCTGCTTAAACACCACTGATATTTTGGCTGCTATTAGTGGAACATGGACAGAGACTGCCTTCTCGGACATTCCTAATGGAGCAACTATTATCATTGCTAGTAATACAGACAAAGCATTACCCTCCGGTGCAACAACTGCAAGCCCCACACAAGTAGCAATTACAATAACAGGCACAGCAGGGAATCTTACTATCGTTCCGACAGATAAGACCTTAGATGATTTAGTGTGGACAATAGATAATTCAATGTCTTCTGCTGTAAAATTTATAACTTATGGAACAACAAATTGTTACTTGCGACTAAGTAGTACCTCCTCAAATACTGCATTACGAGTTGCTACAACTAATTCCAATAATACTTTTACCATGGGCAGTAATGGCAAGTTGCTAAAACTAAGTACAGCAAATAGATATGTGGGTATATATTCCTCGGGGAGCGATTGGCGTACCTATAACTCAGAAAGTGCTGCCAATTATGGTAGTACATCATTAAAGTTTTATGTGCTAAATTCTGGTTCTTCCGGCTCTACGGAAACGACCGTTTCTTTTGACCCAAATACAGGAAGTGGTAGTATTGATGCGATGACCGGCGCTGCAAACGAAACAATAACCCTGCCTGACGGCTCTACTTTTACTAATTCCGGCTATACTTTCATCGGCTGGAATACCGCAAAAGATGGTAGCGGAACTTTCTACGCTCCAGCAACTGAATTTACCATTCCAGCCTCCGATATAACTCTATATGCCGTTTGGGGATTTACCATCATATGGTCGTTAGGCGGAAATGAATACACCGAAGGCGATCCCACTACCAGAGTAAAAAGCGGAGAGAAAGTAAGCACTTTACCCACTGCCCCTGCTGACGATGCTATCGGCACTTGCGCTAACACCTTCATGGGATGGAGTACCCACAACCTTGGCTCAGAAACAAGACAAGGCGACCCCGGAGACCTCTTCACTACCATAGAAGGCTCTCCCGTCATTACCCAAGACACCATCTTCTACGCGGTATTTGCTACTGACCCGACCAAATAACGTCGATTCCGCCGCATGAAGAAGTGCCTTGCCACATACCTATTCATCCTCCTTGCAGTACAAACACTGTGGGGTGAGGTTACGCCGGGTATTACATTGACAACTTATTACGCCGATGCAAGCGGGAAGAGCGGAGCAGAACTGCGCACCGCGCTGGGCACGATTATCAGCGCTAACTACAAGACGGTCAGTTATGACAACTTGGGGTATCTTCTCAAATATGCCGACACGCAGAATGCGGATGGCACGACCATAGTGGACATCTATTCCACTTGTTCCAACACGACCAGCGTATCGGGAGAAAAAGTAACATGGGGCAGCCAATGCTCAGGTACTGCCAGCGAGAATGTAGGTTGTAATAGCGTTCTCAACCGAGAGCATACCGTCCCTCAGTCGTGGTTCAACAAAGCCTCTCCGATGGTCAGCGATGCCTTCCATATCTATGCGGTAGATGCCGTCTCCAACGGGCACCGCTCCGACCATCCTTTTGGCGAATGCTCCGGCGGAACAAGTTACAAAGGCAGCACCTGCAATGAATCCGGCAAATTAGGCACATGCACCTTCAGCGGATATAGCGGCACTGTCTATGAGCCAATAGATGAGTACAAAGGCGATATTGCACGAGGCTACTTCTACATGATTACGCGCTATCGAACCACCAACTTCACCCAAGCCTCCGGCAGCAACGATGATGAGTGCTTTACCTATACCAACGGGCAGGTGGAAATGACCACCTACATGCTCAACCTGATGCTTAAGTGGCATCGGCAAGACCCCGTGAGCGAGAAAGAACTGATACGCAATGAAGTGATTTACGGAAACACCACCTACCATAAAGGGAACACTACAAGCTATGCCCAAAAGAACCGCAATCCCTTCATAGACTATCCCGACCTCGTGGAGTATATATGGGGCGATAAGAAGACCACTGCCGTGAATATCAACACCTTAACGCCTGCATATTTGGCGTTATCGGGCGGCACGGGCGGGGTGCAGTATATCAACTATGTAACCGAATGCTCCGCCACGCAGTGGACGATAACCTTTGAGGATAAGATGCACGGCACAGCGATAGCGAGCCAAACGGTCAGCAACGGCGGCACATTCACTTTCCCCTCTGTGGAGGATAAGGAGAAGGAAGCGGGCACCTGCGCGGGCGAGCACTATCATTTCGTTGGCTGGCTACCCTCCACCCACACCGCAACGCCCATCACCGACGCAGACCTTTACACAGCAGGCACCACCAGCCCCGCCGTAACTGCCGATGCTACCTACTTCGCCGTTTGGGCAAAAGAAACAGAGTAATAGACCTCTCAGCGCACAGCGCGAATAGATAAACTTGTTCTTTGACGTATTGTACTTATAGAATCAGCAGAAAAACAACCTGCTTTTGGTCTTTTTTGGCAAAAAGACTTGCATATATCGAAAAAATGTAGTACCTTTGCAGGCGAAATGATAGCAACATGCTATCTAATCAAACGCAAACTACAAAAAAAACGAAACTACTATGCAAGCCACGATGACTGTCCGCACGGACGCGAAACTGAAAGCCGAGTTCACCAAACTGTGTGAAGAGTTTGGTATGAGTGCCAACACCGCCTTCAATGTCTTTATGCGTGCTGTGATGGATACCCAAAGTATCCCCTTCACGGTCGGAAGACGAAAAGATGTGCGTAAGCGATTAGGAGATGCACTACAATCTGCTCACCAAGATGCAGTTCGCCGCAATGAACCCGAACTGACCATAGAGGAGATAGATGCCGAGATAGCCGCCTACCGCGCAGAACGCCAAGCAAAAGCAGAAGGGGCAAGAGTATGATTTACGCGGTTATTGACACGAATGTATTTGTGTCCGCCCTATGGACAAAGAACGACCATGCTCCTACCTTTCTTCTCTTGAAAGCCCTACAAGAAGGGCGATTCACCCCGTTATACAACGAGCAGATACTTGCCGAGTATAAAGAGGTGCTAAGCCGACCTAAGTTCAGTTTTCAAGCAGAGGTTATCAAAAGCATTGTAGAGTATATCCGCACTTATGGCATCCTGTCTGAGCGGGTGCAGTATTTGGAGACGATGCCCGATGAGACTGACCGTGTGTTCTACGAGGTAACGCTCAGCCACAAAGAGGCTTACCTCGTAACCGGTAACCAACGCCATTTCCCGCAAGCCCCTATCGTCGTTACGCCGGCGCAGATGTTGGAGATACTAAACGAGCAAGCCTAATCCACACAACGAGATATAGCAAGAAAACGCTATTCTGTAAGCAGTAAGTTTCGCTTGCTGCTTTTTTGTATTTGTAAGTACAATATGCCATCCGAGAGATAAACCGAGGAACCATAGCCGAGGAGCGCAAAGCGCAAATGGTCTTTGACATACAATGAAAAGTAAAACAAACGCAAGTGATACCCCCCTTTCTTCAGGGTAAGGGTCTGGGTTAGACATTTTCCTTAATGGATACATGTAATTGTCGTGGAAACATAAACATGTTATTGTCGTGTAATTAACCATTAATTTCTTGTTGACTTTTCCATTAAAACCCGTGTAAAGAACCATTAAAGCATTGTCTTGTAACGAGTTTTATTGGAGTTTTATGGAGATGTAGATGGCTTTTGTTCGGGTGCGCAGGTGGTACATACCGATTTCGTTTACCCCGAAGTCGGGGTCGTGTGCGTCCCTGCCTGCTGAAAGAAATCGTCCGTATAAGTTACGCCACCGGAGGAGGTAGTATAGGTAACGGTAACACTTGAAATATACGCTGCGCCATTAGCATATATATAGAAACTCGTTGGGGAACCAGTAACATTAATTGTAGCAGTCCCATTGGAACCACTTGTACTACCTGAACCATATGTTCCACTTGATGGTTGAGCAGTATTTGTATTCCCCATAATGTAAAATGTCCTGCCGGAGGCAGTGCTATTACAAGTTGTGATGACGATTTTGGTTACTCCACCTTCAAAGGTAGGAGACCCCAAATAGTAGTTGTTACTATTCTTGTTTATTTGCACAAAACCAGTATTAGTATTGATAATCATCTTACCAGTCCATGTTCCAGAAGTGCTTGTGACAGACCTTGCTTCATAGGAACCTCCAGCAGTCGCTTTTTTGATTTCTGCCTGCGTCAATGTGGTTTCTGCTCCCCACGCGTGACCTAAGCCTATGAATAGAAGGCTGATAAGTGCAAATAGTTTTACACGTTTCATTGTATCAATGGTTTTTAATGTTATTATCGAAATAGTATCATTTTCTGCCCCGAAAAGTCGCGAGCGTACCAATATAATCGCATATCTAAAAACATACATAATTATGAAAAGTAAAGTTATGTTGTCGGTGCTACTGCTCACTTGCATGGCACTAAATGTCAATCTCGCATGGGGAGCGGAAGAAACCCCGTCTCAAACATTGACATACGATACTTGGACTTACTCTGGCTCTACTACCAACAAGTCAAGTTATCGACTGTTTCATTCAGGCAGTTATATTGAGTCTGCTGAATTTGATTTAAGTACACTATCCAAAGTGGTTGTGTATGGTGGTACTTATGGCGGCGATACATACAACAAACTCACTATTGGTGATGGTACCAATACATGGAAATCAGTTACTGTCTCTGGTAGTAGTCAGACAGGTAAAAACACCTACACTGATGGCACCACCCTCTCTGGCACAGGAAAACTGCGTATCACTTCCAATTCCGGTAAGGCTTCTAGTAATGGTGTTCGTATATCTAAGGTAGAAATTTACACCACCGGTGGCGTAACTTATACGGACTATTTGACGGAATGCTCAGATGTCCCGACTTACACCGTTACTTGGTCGGTTAATGGCACCACCACACAGAAAGAATACGAGGCAGGCGACGCCTTGACCCTACCCGAGGGGCTTGCGCCTACCACCTCCGACTGCGACAGCCGCAAGCAGTTTGTCGGTTGGACGAATCAAGAGATAAACGATGGCAACAAGCCCGCAGTGCTCTTTACCACCCCCAACGGCACCATAACCTCCGATAGCACTTTCTATGCTGTCTTTGCTACGGCTTCCGGTAATGAAGATAGACATGAAATCGTCCTTAATGCAAATAATATCCAGAGTATGGGAGGAGGTTCAGGATATCAAAGTGCTGACTTCACATACAGTGATATTACATTTGGACGCTCAGAAGCCTATATCAACGGAGGCGGTATACAAATAAAAGCAGGACAAAATAACTGCGTATATAACAAAACGGCACTATCCGGTTCCATCACTGCCATTACCATTACGCCTAAGACCAACAGTTGTATATTAACCGTTGGAACAAGCCAAAAGCCAACCGACAATTCACAAACCGTTTCAAGTAAAACTACTTATAATTTCGACCCCACGAACGGATATCGTTATTTCAGCATTTCTGCTACTTCATCATATTATTGCGTTGTGGGGGAGATTGCTATCACTTATACCGCTACTTCCTACTCCGACTATGTAACTACCTGCTGTAAGCCTTTGGAGACGCCGACGGGGATGAGGAACACGCAGACGCATGACGGCGGCGTGATTAGTTGGAATGCCGTCGCCAACGCCAGCGGATATGAAGTCAAGATAGACGATGGCGAGTGGACGAACATAGGTAGCAGCACCTCCTACACCATCACGGGCAAGGAAGCAGGCGGCACGCTCGTTACATGGCAGGTGCGTGCGGTAGGCACGGCTCCGTATTGCGACATGAGTGACCCCTGCGAGGTGCAGACCTTCACAACCAACTGTACACAATACACCTTTGCCTATGGTAGCGAAGCCAATGACGACGACAAGAATATCAACGACGCTGTCTATGAGTGCTTCACGCAGGTAAGCGATGGCACCGAGTGGGAAATCCGCGACTTCGTTATTCCCAACACCGCGCAATACTACTGGGTGGGCTACAATGGGTATTTCTACGGCTCAAACATAGGTCCCGGTGGCAGTAACAATGCCGGCTCGCAGCGTAATCAGTTCAAGTCCCTGCCTGTAACGAATCTGCAACGCTCCGGTTGCATCGGCATGGGCGATGGGTATAACCATGCCATGGCAGGGGCGTATGGACGCCTGCGTATCTACTCCAATTATAGCGATAAGAACCTCTATGTTGCTTTTGAGCCTGCGGGTTATCAGTTGCGCGTGGGCGAAGGCGAGGCATGGGAGACATGGGCTCTTCATCAGAGCGCCACCGCTTCCACCGTATGGACGAGCGATACACTGACGATAGACGAAACGCTGAAAGCCAAACGGATTTATGTCAACGTATGGGAGACCGTGGCGTTCGATGCAAACAAAGCCGGTGTTGCTATCAACAACTGGACCAACGGCGATGGGCAAATACAGAGCCTCAGCAGCAAGAAGAACGACCAATGGCAGTTCAACAGCGGCGTAAGCACAGGGGCAACGGGTTTCTTCCGTATGTACTCCGACAACTGCAACAACAATGGCAATCTCCATTTCGTGCCTCTGCACCGTATCACCTACATGGCGAACTATCCCGAGGGCGTCAGCGGCGAACCGGCAGACACCTACTCTGCGTATGTGAGCGTGGAGGAAAGCAAGTCGTTCACCAACCCCGACGCGCCTGCTACTCCGAGCGGCTACCGCTTTGCCGGTTGGTACACCGAAGCCACAGGAGGCACGAAGATAGAGACGGAATACACTATCCCCGTGGGTGCGACGGCGGATGTAACGCTCTATGCAAAGTGGGCATTGAACACATACACTGTCAACTGGTATGCCGACGGCAAAATTGTGCAGTCCGTTAACTATAACCACGGCACCGACTTGGCATTGCCTACTTCCACCTCGTCGGGTTGCGGCGAAAAGGTCTTTGTTGGATGGACGGCGAATAGTGCTTACGATGACGCTACGACTGCGCCGTCTGACCTCTTCACCGAAGCCAAAGGTACCGTAACCGCTAATGCAAACTACTATGCTGTATTTGCGAAAGAGAGTTCATCGGGTGCAGTCAGCGTAGGAGCGACATTATGGTCGGAAGACTTCGGTAATTACAATACAAGTGATGTCCCCACGGGAGGAACATATAGTTATAGTTGTCAAGGTACCGGAACCAAGGTGTACAACGAGAATCTTGCTGGTGGCACATCGCCTGAGTTGTTGGTTGCCAAGAATGGTGGTTCCTTCGATGTCGTGATACCTACTCAAGGGGCTACGGAGGCAACGCTGACCTATCATTCCAACAAGACCTCACTGCCCGTTACCTCCGACTCGGAGGGCGTTACCCTTACCAAAGTAAGCAAAACGAGTCCTTTCTCCTACAAGATAACCATACCGCTTAGCGCTACAAATATCAAATTGACTTTCAAGACCTCAGGCAGCGACAATGCCCGATTGGATGATATATCGCTGGTAGTAATCGGCACCTCGGCATATAGCGAGTACACGACAAGTTGTTCGGGCAGGGTGAGCACGCCTGTGTTCCGTCCTGCGTCGGGGGCTACTATCCAAAGTGGTGAGAAGGTGGCGATTACCTGCTCCACGGAGGGTGCGGCTATCCACTACACCTTGGATGGCAGCGAGCCCACGGCAGAATCGGATCTGTACGCGGAGGGCGGCGTGCGCATAAGCGTGCAGGAAGCAGACAGCGTTACCCTGAAAGCTATTGCGATAGCCGATGGCATGGGTAACTCGTATGTGGCTATCGCCACCTATTCCGTTACCCTGCCTGCTCCGACCGGTGTTATTCTCCATGCCAACAACGGCACGGACGACTATGCTGCGGTGAGCGTGGCATACGGCAGCAGCGAGCCTGTCTGCTACTTCCCCACCTATGCAGGCAGTATCTTCTTAGGTTTCTACACCTCTGCCACCAAAGGTGAAGGTCTGCAACTCTATGATGCTTCCGAGGGCACGATGGTGCTGAATGTCGAGGGCTACACCGATGCCGACGGTTGGGCAAGCCTTGACAGCCGAATTGACCTCTATGCACAGTGGAAAAAGCCCGAGGACATCGTTGTTGATGAGAATACCACCAACCTTGACATATACCCCTACGACCTGAGTACGACGGATATCATTATCACGAGCACGGGTACGCTGACCATCACGAAGAATGAAAGGGTGCACGACGTACATGTACAGAGCGGTGGTTCGCTCATTATCAATGGCGGCACCTTGGATGTGAACAGCCTGCACCTATACAGCGGGTGGCAAGGCGACAAGACGGCCTACGGCGTAGCGAGTGTGTATATCGCCCCCGAGGCGTCGCTGAGCAAGACGGTGCAGACCGTTTATCTTGACCTCTGTATCGACAACGACCACTTCTATCCGTTGGCTGTGCCGTTCCCTGTGAAGATTTGCGGCACGAGCGAGAGCGAAGCGAACATGCAGGGCTACCATGTACGATATGCGGAGGATTGGCTGAACCAATATGCGAAGTACCGCGCGGACGGCACGGGTCAAGTGATTATCAAGCGCTACGATGGTGCACACCGTTCGGAGACCGGTAAGGCAGAAGGCAACTGGGTAGGCGTGGCATACAACGAGACCTTGCAGCCGAGCGAGGGCTATATCATCCGCGCCGTGCCCGTGAGCGGACAAGACACTGCGGTTATCCGTATTGAGATGGAGGTGCCCGACGCTTGGACCACGAGCGGTGAGCAAGGGACTGTAGAGAACATCACCCGCAACCAAATCAGCGTAACGGCACACGGCACAGACAAGCCGACTTTAGACGATACGCACAAGGGTTGGAACATGCTGGGCGTGCCCTACCTGTCGTATTTCGGCACACAGAACTGGGACGGAGAGAGCAGCAGTATCGCCGGCGGCAAGGTAGTGATACAAGACGGCAAGATCGTGCTGGACGACAAGACTGTTCGCTATGTGAGCGTACCGACCTACGACTTCAGCGAGTATATCCAAACGCGACTAAGCAGCACGAGTCTGCGCCCGGGATGGAGTTTCTTCGTGCAGATAGGCAAGGGCGGCACACTGACCTTCGCTACGACCGACCGTGAAGCATCTTCTCCGCTGCTTGCCCCTGCGCAGAGCCATAGCGAGCAAGAGTTGACCCTGCTGCTGAGCCATGGCGCGAAGAGCGACCACACCGGTCTGATTCTCTCGGACGCCTACACCACCGACTACGAGATAGGTGCCGACCTTGAGAAGATGTTCGGCGAGGGCTTCACGCTGAGCGTGTATACCCTGAGCGGTAATACCCGCTTGGCATACAACGCCCTGAGCCGCGAGGCTGCGACGCAACTCATCCCCGTAGGTTTCCGCGCCCCCGAAGACGGCGAGTACACCTTCTCGCTGCCCGACGACAGCCCGACGGAAGGGATAGAGCGGATAGACCTGATTGACTACGAGACAGGCACCCTGACGAACCTGCTGAGCGCGCCCTATACCTTCTCTACCACGCGGACGGAAAGCGATAGCCGCTTTGCGATAACCATCACTTACAGCAAAGAGACGCCTACCGATACGGAGGCACCCTTCGGTAAAGGAAACAAGCGTATAGAGAAAGTGCTGATACAGCAGCAACTCTATATCATCATTGATGGCAAGATGTATGACGCCACCGGCAAGAAAGTGAACGAATAACAATGCCCTCATAATTCTTAATTCATAATTCATAATTTCTAATTCACCATGCTTTCTCATTGTCGTAAATATATCGTACTTGCCCTGTGGTTGATGGTATCATTGACGCTGTCGGCACAGGGTATGCAATCACCGCGCAGCACCGTTGCGTTCGAGAGTACCTCCGTTCTGTCGAAATCAGTTGTCAAGGACATGCGTGCGGATGTGCAAAAAGCGCTCCCTGATTATTTGTTCCAAAGCACCTCAACGCTGCTTCGGAACACGGAGGTAAGCAATGAGCAATGGGGGTATCGCTCCACCTTCCCGCAGTTGTTTACAGCGTCCCATGCGGAGGTGTCTTCCGGCGCAGGTTTGCCGTACGCGTACACTGCGCCTGCCTACACTCTCCAAGGCTATTCGGGGCGTTTTTCCGGGTCGGAGTCGGCTGCCTCGTACCATAGTCCTGCTCGTAAGAGTGCCGCCTACACGGGTGTGCGGCTCGCGGATGATATGTTGTCCTCCATTCAGCGCAGCGGCGAGTCTATAGATGACCCCTTCGGCGGCGGCACGACGGGCGGAGGAGGAGGGGACGGACCCTTGGAGCCCGGCACGCCTGTGGGAGACATTCCTTGGATGTTGCTATTCCTCGCCCTTGCGCTCTACGCAACGATACAACGAAAGAAACACACACACAATACCGAATTGAATAAAGATATGAAAAAGTACCTCGTTTTGTTGGCGCTCTGCTTGGTGCCGATGATGATGTATTCCGTGCCAGCCTACCGTGGCTGGCGAACCATGACCCAACCGGACGGCAGTACGATTCGTATTCGCCAAAACGGCGACGAGATGTACCACCACTGGGAGAACGAACAAGGGGAGATTGTGCAATGCGACTCGCTGGGCTGGTGGCGCGCGGTAGGTCCCGTGCCTACCCCGCAGGAGATGGCTGCACGGCGTGCACCCTCTGCCACACGACCAATGCGCGCCGTCGGAAGCGCTAACCTCGCCCCGCGAGGGTTGGTTATCTTGGTGAACTACTCGGATGTCAGTTACTACTCCGCCAACACGCAAGCGGCTATGTCCGAGATGCTCAACGGCGATAACTACACCTACAACGGCGCCACCGGCTCGGCAAAGAAATACTTCTACGACCAGTCGAACGGACAGTATGCGCCCATCTTTGATGTGATGGGACCGGTAACGCTACCTCACACACGGGCTTACTATGGCGCGAACGATGCTGACGGGAACGATGTGCTGCCGGGCGATATGGTTGTGGAAGCCTGCCAACTGGTGGACAGCGAGGTGGACTTCAGCCTATACGATAACAACGGCGACGGCACCGTGGACTTTGTGTACATCCTCTATGCCGGTATGGGCGAAGCTGACGGCGGTCCCGATGAGTCTATATGGCCGCACAACTGGAGCCTCAGTAGTGCCTCTTATTACAACAACTGTTCTTATAGCAAAACCCAACGCAAGTTCGACGGGAAGTATGTGGACAACTACGCCTGCTCCGGCGAAATCAACGGCCTGACAAAGAAACGCTGCGGTATCGGTACGATATGCCACGAGTTCGGTCATGTTATCGGTATGGTGGACCTCTACGATACCGACTACAGCACCAACTACGACAACGGCGTAACCCCGGGCGATTGGCACATCATGGACGGCGGTAGTTACAACAACAACGGGATGACCCCGCCGAATTACACCACCTTCGACAAATACTACATGGGCTGGGCTACCCCCACCATCCTCAACATCAAGGGCGCAAAGACCCTTACCACCAACTACGGCGACGGTTACCAACTCAACAGCAACGGCACCCTCGCCGCATACAGCAGCACGATCACACAATACTATATCGAGAATCGCCAACAAAGCGGTTGGGATGCCTACCTGCCCGGACACGGTATGATCGTATGGAAAGTAACATTCAATCCCACCGTTTGGAACAGCAATGCCCCCAATGTTACTTCCACCTCGGGCAGCCCGCGCTACACGGTAGTGAGTGCGAAAGGTACTGACAAGGTGCAGCAAAACCAATATGACCCCTTCCCGGGCTCGGGTAAAAAAACGAGTTTTACCCCGTTTAGCCAGTACCCCTTGCTCAACATCACGGAGAACGCTGACAAGACGATTTCCTTTATCTTCATAGAGGACGCCGATTGCCACGAGGTAGATGTCTCGGGCACGGGCTGCGAGGTGCTTCCTTCGAAGACCTGCGTGCAGAACGGCGAGACCTTCACCGCTACCATCACCCCGCAGGACGACAGTTACGACATCACGAGCGTAACGGTGGAATTAGGCGGCACTACGCTGACGGAGGGCACGGACTGGACATTGGACGGCAGCCTGCTCACCGTGCAAGGAAGCGCTATCACGGGCGAGGTTACCGACAAGATTACCATCACCGCGGTGGCGACGAAGAACCGCTGGACGTACGATGTGCTGCTGGACAACGCCACCTGCAGCAGCGAGAGCGGTGTGGTGCAGAAAGGCGGCACGCTGACCCTAACCATCACGCCCTACTTGGGGTATGTGATTACCAGTGGGGAGCACCTTGAAGTGGAGCAAGACGGCACGGCATTGACCTTCGGCAAGGACTTCACTTACTCCAACAACACCCTGACCATACCGAATGTCAGCGGCGACCTCGGAATCTATGTGATGCCGGGTGTGGACCCCGAGAACCTATGTACCTTCGTGCCGCTCACGGATGTCGCTATGCTCGAAAAGGGACAGCAAGTTATCATCGTCTATCCCCAAACGCCCGCCGTGGCGAGCAAGACGCTGACGAGCAGTTA
This sequence comes from Bacteroidales bacterium, assembly GCA_022777485.1. Lineage (GTDB taxonomy): Bacteria > Bacteroidota > Bacteroidia > Bacteroidales > Paludibacteraceae > Colicola. The sequence goes on along the minus strand of JALFGC010000033.1, from coordinate 2,437 downwards.
CCTGAGCAGCGAGACAAGCGGCTTCACCGTCAAGACAGACGGCTCGATAGAGGTGCCCAAGACCTCGTCCACCATCGGTATCTTCACCTTAGGCGGCAGCACAGGCGCATGGACCCTCACCAATAGCGCAGGGCAGAAACTGAGTGCCGGCGAGTCCACCCTCAGTTGGAACAGCACCAATAGCACTTGGACCATCGAGGTGAACAGTTCGGGCAACACCGTGATGAAAGCCGCAGGCAGTTACCAACTCTACTATAACACCGGCAACCCGCGCTTCAAGACCTACTCCTCGCCGCAAGCCAGCATCAAACTCTACATCACTTTCTCCGGCGAGAAGAAAGCAAATAGCATCACCTTCGACAAGACCGGCGCACAATCTATCAAAGTGGGCAGCACGATGAAGAACAGCGCCAAAGCCCTATACGGTACGGTAACCTACTCGTCAAGCAAACCGGACGTTGCCACCGTGGACAAGAGCGGTTTGGTAACAGCATTGGTAGCGGGCAGCACCACCATCACCGCGACCGTGGAAGAAGGGGCATACTATAAAGGTGCCACCGCCTCCTACACCCTCACCGTCAAGCCATTGGATGTCTATACTATCACTTGGATGAACGGCGAGAGTCAGTTCGCTACAACGAGCGTTACGGAAGGCGAGACGCTGGTATTGCCGAGCACAACGCCAAGTGCATGTAGCAACGGGCAAGTGTTTGTGGGATGGACGACTGCTGACTACGAAAACTATTTCGACGAGACCACTCCACCTGCTTTTGTAAGCGCAGGCGAGGAGGTTACGGCAAATACCACCTACTATGCCGTCTTTGCCGACAAAGAGGAGGGTGCAAGCGGCGAGAACACCTGTTCGCAGACCTCTTTCTCTGCAACCAGCGGGAACTTGGGCGGCGACAGCAATATCTCGTTCAAGGCAGAGAAAGGCAGTGCCGGCACTGCCCCTGTCATCAACAACAACGAACTCCGCATCTATCAAGGAGGCGGTTTGCTCACCGTAACCGCCAACAACGGCAAAGCGATACGCTCGCTTACCCTTCGCTCCTCGCAAGCCACTAAGATACAATATAAGGCAGGCGATGGCAGTTTCTCCTCCAGTCGGGATGTTACTGCCGACAAGGAGTACACCATCAGCAACGGCGGCACCGACGTGGCAGGCGGGACAAGCACCCGTATTGTTATTAAGAATGTGGGCACAAGCAATAGTAATAGGCTTAATGTGAATATGCTGAGCGTTACCTACACGGGCGGCACCACTACCACCTACACCTCCTATTCGGAAGGGTGCGGCAACTTTCCCATCAAGGACAAGCCCGAGTTGAAGTTCGACACCACGAATGTCGCCTTGGTCATCGGGGAGACATTCACCAACAAACTGACTACGAACAGCACGGGCGCCGTAACCTACACAAGTAGCGACGCTGCGGTGGCAAGCGTGGATAACGCAGGCTTGGTGCAGGCGCTGAAAGCCGGCAAGGCAACCATCACGGCGAGCGTGGCAGGGACGGATACCTACAAAGCCGCCGTAGCGACCTATAGCGTCAGCGTGCAGAAGAAAGAGGCTGTGGCGTGGTTCGAAGGGAACATCACCACCCTCACCAAGAAAGACAACGATGCGCCCTTCCTGCTGACCGTGAGCACCAACTCCGACGGTGTAGTAACCTACTCGTCGGAAGACCCGAGCGTAGCCACCATCGACTACAACAGCGGTCTGGTAACTCCCCGGAAAGCGGGTACGACCACCATCACCGCGTCGGTGGCAGAGACTGAGACTTTCCGCAGCAAGAATGCAACCTGTGTGCTGACCATCGAAAAGACGAACGAATGCAAAGTGGTTTGGATAGTCAGCGAGGTAGTGCTGACAGAGTACGGCAGTACGCTTACGGTGAGTGGGGAGGGTAGTGCTACGCTCGAGACAATGCCTCCCGCTCCGCACAATGCTGACTGCGACGCGCCTAATGCGGTGTTCCTCGGATGGAGCACCACCAATGTGGGAAAAGTGCTGAAAGCAGGCGAAGCGGCACCCGCAGACCTCTTCACCAAACTCAACACAGCACCTGCCATCTCTTCCAACACCACCTTCTACGCCGTCTTTGGCGAGAAATAATCTCCATCCAATAGAAACAAAGGAGTGAACCGGTGAACCAATAAATTGGTTCACCGGTTCACTTTGTGGCGGCTCACACACTGTCCCGTCCTTCCCTACTCTTTCCTTACGAATAGTACGATTATTAAGATTTCCCCGCCGGTCCCTCGCTGCGACCTGCTCGCGTATTTTTCGCGGGTCGACCGCAGGTCTCCCGCGGGTCGTCTGCATGGCAGACCCTCTCCCAAAATGTACTATTTTTAAGAATGAATAGGGGCGCAGGGATAGCGAGTAAGAGGTACAAAGCGGGGGCGGGGGGGGGGGGGGGGGGGGGGGGGGGGG
>JALFGC010000011.1 GCA_022777485.1 Bacteroidales bacterium | reverse complement strand
TCTTTGTAGAGGTCTTGAATATGTTCGCGCACGCGCGTATCCTCCACCAATTCGGTGTGGAAATACTCGCAGAGAACATGCTTCGTGATGTCGTCCTTCGTGGGACCGAGACCGCCCGTGGTGAGCACGATATCCGCACGGCAGAAAGCGTCGTCCAACGCACGGATAATCTGCTGACGGCTATCGTGAATAGAGGTGATTTGGCACACCTCAATGCCCTGTTCGTTTAGTCGCTCTGCCATCCATGCAGAGTTGGTATCGACCACTTGCCCGATAAGCAACTCGTCCCCGATTGTGATTATTTCTGCTTGCATTGCTTTTGCCACTCAGTGGCGGTTAGTTCTAATTCGTTGTACCACGCTTCGCCAAAGCAGCGGATAAGCGGCTCTTTGAGGAAGCGATAGATGGGCAGATGGAGTTTCTTGCCCAGTTGGCGCGCACAATGGCAGATGTCCCATCTGTGGTATTCCAGCCCCACCATATCGCCCACTTTGGAGAGGCGGATGGGATAGAGATGGCAGGAGATAGGTTTCTTGAAGTCAATCTTGCCCGCACTATGGGCTTTCTCTATCAGGCAATAGCACCAGCCGTTGTGGTCGGTACGCGAGAAGACGCAGTCTTTGCCATTGACGATGGAGGTAACGCGCTCACCCGTGGGGTCGTTGTAGGCAATGCCTTGTTGCTCCACCACTGCCCGCGCCTCTTTGGTCATCTCAGGCAACAAGATAGGCAGAATCTCCTGTATCTTGCGCTCTTCATCGGCTTCCAGCGGCGCACCTGCATCGCCCTCAATGCAACAACAGCCGCGACACTTATCTAAGTCGCAGCAAAACTCTTTCTCAAGGATGTCGAGGCTGACTAATGTGTTTTGAATAAGGAACACGGAGAAATTTACAAATTACGATTTACGATATACGATTCACGATTTAGTGTGACTTATAGCCACACGCCTTCTACCCATATCTTCACGCCGATGAGAATCAAGATGATACCGCCGATAAGGTTCGCATTTAGGTGAAAGCGTGTGCCGGCATACTTTCCTATCAGGTAGCCGCCTATTGAGAAAAGGAAACTCACCAGCGCGATAATCCCTACTCCCACCCACAGCCGTGTCGGCACGGGAATAAAGATAACGCCTGTCGCAAGTGCGTCAATGGAGGTAGCGACCGCCAGCAGCAAAAGAGTCTTCAAGGAGAAATCCTCCGCGCTGTGGTGGTCTTCATCTTCGTGGAAAGACTCGTATATCATCTTACCGCCGATAAACACCAGCAAGCCCAAGGCAATCCATGGCGAGAACTTCGAGAAGAAATCGGCAAAGAGCGTTCCAGCGAAATACCCTATCAGCGGCATGCCGCCTTGGAATACTCCGAAAATCACCGCCATCAGCACCGCTTTGGGAGAGAAGCGAGCACAATGTTGCTCCCCCGGGCGCACCACACAACTCGTTGCCAGCCCCTTCGAGACGGAGACCGCAAAGCAGTCCATTGCCAAGCCAATAGCAATCAGTATGATAGAGAGAATATCCATCGAAGAATGTACGAATTACGATTTACGAATGAATACGAAAACTACGAAAAGTACGAAAACTACGAAAACAACCTAAAGGATGTATCATCGTTTTGTTTTGTAGCGGGCGGCAGTTTTGCCCTTGGCGATATTGCCGAGTTTGTTCTTGCAGAATTGGCGACGGATGGGCGAGATACGGTCGGTAAAGACATGTGCCTCAAGATGGTCGTACTCATGAAGCACAATCCGCGCGGCAAAGTCTGTCAGCGTTTCAGTATGCTCTTGGAAATCAGCGTCTTGATACTTGATGGTGATAGTACGCGGGCGCACCACATTTTCTGAAATACCGGGCAGCGAAAGGCAGCCTTCAGCAAAAGAAATAGTCTCTTCGCTTTCCTCGATAATCTCCGGATTGATAAACACTTTCTTGAAGTCCTTGCACTCGGGATAGTCTTCTGCCAACTCGTTGCCGTCCACGATGAACAGACGCTTCGACAGTCCCACCTGCGGCGCTGCCAGTCCGCAGCCTTCTGCCGCCGCCAGCGTCTCCCACATGTCGGCGATGAGTTGTTTCAAGTCCAACTCTCCCTCTGCCACATCCTCCGTTGCCTTCCGCAACACAGGCTGACCATATAAATAAATAGGTAATATCATAGTTTATTTACAATTTACGAATTGCAATTTACAAAACTATCGTTAATAGTTTTAGTAAAACAAGAACTTTGTAATTTCAACAAATTACAATCTCTTAGCCTCCATATACCCTTCCAAGATAATGCAGGCGGCGAGTTTGTCCACTTGTGTTTTGTCTTGGCGGTTTTTCTTTTTCATGCCTCCTGCTATCATGGCTTGGTGCGCCAAGACGGAGGTGAATCGCTCGTCATAGTAGGTTATCGGTTTGTCGGGGAAAGTCTGTTTGAATCGTGCCACGAAGGGACGGATATACTGCATAGACTCGCTGTCTTCCCCATTCATCTGCTTAGGATGTCCTATCACCACTTCATCTACCGTTTCCTTTGCAAAATAATCGCGCAGCCAGTCCAGCAGTTGTTTTGTCTCTATGGTTATCAACGGATTAGCCGTAATCCGGAGCGAGTCCGTTACGGCTAATCCTGTTCGTTTCTTACCAAAGTCTATCGCGAGAATCCTGCCCATTACTTATTCAGTTCCTCGTTGATAGCATTGTATTTATCAGTCATATCGAAGCGGTAGTACAATCCGCGGAGGGTAATCATATAGTCGCGATTGTCGGGTGCCAATTCGTGTGCTTTCTCGAAGAAAGGCATAGACTGACGGAACATCGCATTCATCTCCTCCAAGGCTTTCTTGTACTCCTTTGCGTCAGCAATCAGGGCTGCGTCTTCATTCATCTTCACGGCTTGGTTGTAGTACACACGCCCTTTGCCTGCCTCTGCGTCTGCCATCGTCGGGTCGATAGCCAACGCGCGGTCGAAGTCAGCGAGTGCAGCCTCGTAGTTTTTCTGATTCTCGTTGAGGTTGCCCTTGATGAGATGATACTGCGCCACGTTCGGCTCGCGGGCAATGGCTTGGTCAAGGTAGTTGATTGCCTCTTGCTCTTGACCGGAGAAGATATAGTGGTTGATGAGGTTTTGCAGGAACCACGGCTCTTGCGGGAAGCGCACAACAGCGTCTTGCAGCACGCGCACATAGTTGGCTGTATCTTGCACGTTCACATACTCTTGATAGAGGAATTGATTTACCGTGATAGCCTCATAGTTGCCATCTTTCATCTCTTCCAATACGGCGATCGCCTCGGGGTGCATCTCGGCTTGGATAGCGAAGATAGCGGTGTAGTACTTGTATTGGTCGTAGATACTATCCTTGGGCATCTCTTTCTGCAGTTTCTCATTCTGCATGAGCGACAGTTCGGGGATAGAGAGATGGCGTTGGAAGACGCCGTATGCCGTAGCAAAATCGCGCTGGTCGTTCAGGTAGATACCGTATTTCACCAGTTCTTGGTTCTTGTAGTACTCCAGCACTTTCTTTTGCAGCAGCGCGTAGGTCTTCTTGTCAGCCAACACCTCGTTGCCTTTCTTGTCCAGCACTTTCTGCCCTGCCAAGTCAGCCGCCTTCATCCAGTAATCAAAACTCTCAACTACCGCCTCGCCGGCGCGTTTCTCATCGCGAGCCTGACCGAGATAGGTCTTCTCGTTCTCCTTGCTAAGTTCTTGATAACCAATCAGTCCTGCGGTGTACCAAGTGTCTGCCAAGTCCTTGGTCTCCTCGTTCGTCAGTGCCTCATTGATAGCAGCACGAGCGCCGGAGAAATCGGGAGTCTCTTGCAAAGCGAGGTTCTTCGCTTTCTTCACGTTTGCCTTTTGGGCAAAGCAGCCTGCGCTTATCAGCACCAACGCTGCCATAATAAGTGTCTTTTTCATTTTGCTATTTCACAATTTACAATTTGACAATAATACTTTTTATGCCTCCTCTTCCGACGATTCGGTAGCAATGTCCTCCGTGTTTACAGGCTCCATTTCTTCTTCCTCTTTCGGTACTATGCAACCGGACATAAGGGTGTCGTTGCGTTTCTGCAACTCGATGAGTTTCACGCCTTGGGTGTTGCGTCCTTGCACGCTTATCGTGTCGATAGCCATGCGGATGGCGGTACCCGACTTGGTGATGAGCATGAGGTCGTCTGCGTCCGTTACGGCTTCCAAGCCTACCAGCGCACCGGTCTTGTCGGTGATATTCAGCGTCTTCACGCCTTTTCCTCCGCGGTTGGTGATACGATAAATAGGCTCACCGTTCTCGTCATCCAGCGCAGTACGTTTGCCGTAGCCATTCTCGGAAATCACCAGCACGGTCTTGTCTGAGTTAGGCTCTACACAAATCATGCCAATCGCGCGGTCTTGCCCGTCTTCGTCCAGCGAAATGGCTTTCACGCCGCTTGCACCTCGTCCCATCGGGCGCACGGTGTTCTCGGGGAAGCGAACCACCTTGCCGTTGTACGATGCAATCAGCATCTGGCTCTCGCCGTCGGTCAGCGTAACGCCTATCAGTTCGTCGCCCTCGCGCAAGCCGAGCGCGATAATACCGTTCGCACGCGGGTGGGAGTACGACTCCAGCGTGGTCTTCTTCATCAAGCCGTTCTTGGTGGCGAAGATGAGGTAATGCGAGTTGACATACTCCTCGTCATTCAAGCCCTTCACATTGATGAACGCGCGCACTTTGTCGCCCTTTTGCAGGTTAATCATGTTCTGTATAGCGCGCCCCTTGCTCTGCTTGTTGCCCTCGGGTATCTCATACACTTTCAGCCAGTAGAGACGTCCCATCTCGGTGAAGAACATCATCGTGGAGTGCATGGACGCTTGGTGTACATACTCGATGAAGTCTTGGTCGCGCGAGGCAGAAGCCTTCGAGCCGATACCACCGCGGGTCTGCGAGCGGAACTCGCTCAGCGGCGTGCGCTTGATATAGCCGAGGTGGGAGATGGTGATAACCATATCGTCGTCGGCATACATATCCTCGGGGTTGAACTCCGTCGCCATCTTCACAATCTGCGTGCGGCGCTCGTCGGCATATTTCTCCTTAATCTCGAGCAATTCATCCTTGATAAGGTCGTAGCGCATGGTCTCGTTGTTGAGCAGGTCATTGAGGTGGGCAATCAGTTTCTCCAACTCCGCGTACTCGGCCTTCAACTCATCGATACGCAAGCCTGTCAGTTGGCTCAGACGCATATCCACGATGGCTTTCGATTGCAGGTTATCAAGGTTAAAGCGCGCCTCAAGGTTCGCCTGTGCGTCTGCCGGCGTGCGGCTGGCGCGGATGATACGAACTACCTCGTCAATGTGGTCCACCGCAGTAATCAAGCCCTCCAAGATATGCGCACGCTCTTGTGCTTTCTTCAATTCGAAGCGTGTGCGGCGCGTTACGACCTCCATGCGGTGCTCAATGAATGCGCCTACCAACTGCTTGAGGTTCAGCAACATCGGGCGGCCTTTCACCAGTGCAATGCTATTCACGGCGAACGACGATTGCAGGGCGGTGAACTTATACAGTTTATTGAGCACCACCTGCGCATTCGCGTCGCGTTTCACGTCAATCACAATACGGATGTCGCGTTTCGATTGGTCGCTGATGTCGGCGATACCTTCTATCTTCTTGTCGCTCACCAATTCAGCGATGTTCTTCACCAACTCGCTCTTCACAATGCCGTAAGGCAACTCCGTGATGATAATCCGCTCGCGTCCGTTGTCCTCCGTCTCGATGTCAGCGTTCGAGCGGATAACAATACGTCCCCTACCCGTCTCATAAGCATCGCGCACGCCTTGATAGCCGTATATCGTACCGCCCGTCGGGAAGTCGGGCGCTTTGATATGCTCCATCAATTCGTCCACCGTTATCTCCTCCACGCTCGGGTCTGCTATCCGCGCCTCAATGTTTTGGATATACGCCACGCAGCCGTCTATCACCTCGCCCAAGTTATGCGTCGGCATGTTCGTCGCCATACCTACGGCAATACCGCTTGCGCCGTTCACCAGCAGGTTCGGGAATCGGCAGGGAAGCACCGTCGGCTCGCGCAAGGAGTCGTCGAAGTTCAACTGCATATCCACTGTGTCTTTCTCAATGTCGCGAAGCATCTCCTCTGCCAGTTTGGAGAGGCGTGCCTCGGTGTAACGCATAGCCGCTGCACCATCGCCGTCCACCGAGCCGAAGTTACCTTGCCCGTCCACCAGCGTGTAGCGCATCGCCCACGGCTGCGCCATACGAACCAGCGTGCCGTAGATACTGCTGTCGCCGTGGGGGTGATACTTACCCATCACCTCACCCACGATACGCGCGCTCTTCTTCGTCGGCTTGTCGCTCGTGTTGCCCAATTCATTCATTCCAAACAGCACACGGCGGTGCACAGGCTTGAAACCATCGCGCACATCGGGCAGCGCGCGCGACACAATCACACTCATTGAATAGTCGATATACGAGGTCTTCATTTCCTCGTCTATCTTCACTGGAATAATTCTATCGTTATCTATCATAGGTTATTTATTATTTACCCAAATTTCCGTGCAAAGGTACGACTTTTTTTTGGAATATGCAAATTTTTTGAGCAATAAATGTGCGAAATTTTGCATTTCCCACCCGCCACCGATAAACCCTCGACTGAAATCGTTCATCCCCGCAAATCGAAAGAAAATGCCCTCTAACGCCATTTATTGCTCAAAACCTTAACTAACCCGCGCGCATACACGCGAGCCGCACACACCTATCGCATCTGCTTGCGGTAGGCTTGCGCGCTCATACCCGTATGCAGTCGGAAATACTTGCAGAAACTGCTCGCCGTGGAGAAATCCATGTCTATCGCTATCTCCTTAATAGAATCATTGGTGTTCGTCAGCCGCCGCTTAATCTCGCGAACGGCTATCTCGTTGATAAAATCTGACGGCGTACGCTGCGCCACTTGGTTGCAGATATAGGTCAAATACTTAGCAGAAATCGCCATTTTGTCAGCATACCAAGACACCGAACGCCTGCATTCATGGTTCTGTTGCAGCAGAGTAACAAAATCACCGAAGAGTTGCATAGTATGGCTGCTGGCATCCGCACCGGAAGGGCTTAGGCTCACCGCCGGCTCGCTTTGCATGGCTTCATCCACCCACGAAATCATCTCGTAGATAAGCGCCTGCGCCAGCACGTTGTGAATACGCTTTTGATACACATTCGTCTCTTGGGCATACAGCCCGAACAACTGCCCGTAGGCGTTGCATACCTCTGCACGCTTGCCCGTCAGAGGAATGATCGGATGGTTCCTTAGATAGAGCAACTTGTCAAACCAATGCGCCTCCAAACTGAGACAAGAATAAACAATGTCCTTCAGCGACTCAGATGTGAAGGAAAGTATATAGCATTGGAAATCAGGCGTATGCATATAGTGCCCCAACAAAAAATCCGGCATACAGAATAGCAGGTCGTTTTCCTTTATGTCGTAACTCATTTGGTTAATCTCAATACGCAACTGACCGGCTCGACACACCAATAAAATCATAGAATCCGTAGGCACCTGCTGATTGTTGACCAAGAGGTCTAAGTTGTCAGAGACGATAATGTCCTTCGACGAGAAAGTTTGTGTTGTCATATTCGCGAAAAGGTAAAGTTATTTCATCCGTTTTTCTTGCAAAAAATGTTCCAAAGCAGAAAAGATTTGCCAAAATCATTTCCCTTTTGGCGTATTTATGCCAAATTTACCACAGATTGCGCAAAATGGACAATTGTCAAATGGATACTATGGCAAAGTTTTTGCGGGGAATTATGAAACAAAAATCTTCAAACTATGGAACAATCAAAACGCATTCAAACTTCTCTGCTCAATGGAGTGGAAAAGAAAGCCCTCGTGTGGATGGCAGAGCGCATGCCGCATTGGGTAACATCCGACATGCTCTCGTTCATAGGTTTCCTCGGAGCCCTCGTGATTGCAGCAGGATACCTACTCTCTTCTATGGATATCAAATGGCTGTGGCTCAGCAGTGCTGGCTTTGTCATCCATTGGTTCGGCGACTCCTTAGACGGCACACTCGCGCGTGTCCGCCATTGCCAGCGACCGCTCTATGGCTTCTACCTCGACCACACCCTTGATGTCATCACCGAGTTCATCATGTTCGCAGGCATCGGTCTCTCGGGACTCGTGCGCTTCGACCTCTCTATGCTCGTCTTCATCGCCTACCTCTTCATGACGCTCAATGTGATGATCAACTCCCACCTCAAAGGCGAGTTCCGACTGACTTACATCAAGTTAGGACCCACCGAGTTCCGCCTCCTGATGATTATCATCAACACACTCCTTATGTATGTTGCCCCCGTGCGTGCCTACATGAATTGGATTGCCATCGCCCTCTTTGCAATCATCATGCTCATCTATCTCGTTACCGTCTGCCAAGACCTGCGCGACTACGCCCGCCGCGACCCGCTACCGAAAACCAATGCAGACTCCCCCAAGACCGCAAGCCGACAATAGTAGGATATTATTAGGTGATTATTAGGTTATTATTAGGTTATTATTAGGTTATTCATCTACCTTTTCGCCACCTTTGCCGGAAGAATACGCATAGATAGGAGTTTTTAATGGTTCTTTAATGGTCTTTAACGGAAAAATAGTACTTCGTAAATCGTAAATCCCTTTGTGCTTCCTTAACGCTCTTTAACGGAGCCTTTGGCGCGTGCTTTGATGTACTGCAAGTTCGCAACAAACTGCTGTTGCAGCAGCGAGGCGATTTCCTCTTCTGTGAACACCTTCACCTTATAGGTAATCATAGAGCAAAGTCCCAAACTAAAAAGCATCATCTGCTGAAACAATTCTTCTGCCTCTGCTGTGGTAAGCCCGAACTCTGCCGCGTAGCGCCCGCTCATCGTCTTGCTCAGGTGCGCCACATCCGGCATGATGCCGCCGCCCCAGTGGATGAAGTTGTACAGATTTGGCTCTTCACGAGCAAATCGTACGATATTAAAACCAAAGTCGCGGGTCGAAGATGTGGCTGTTTGCAGCGAGCGAGCACCCTGTTCCGACGCCTCAGAGTGTTCCTGCTGCCATACAGGTGTCTCCACCAGCACCGCTTGCAGAAAGCGATTGCAGGCTTCTTCGCGCGTGGCGTTGATAAGTTCCTCCATGTTCCTGAATGCCGTGAACAAAGGTCGCGAGGAGCAACCCATCCAAGCACCCAAGTGGCGAGCATTAATACTCTCATACCCCTTCTCCCGCACCATCTCTATCGCCGCATCCAATATCATCTCGCGGCTGTACTGAACCTTCCTTGCCATAATAAGATAAATAGGTTATAATTATATAATGCTTGTTATGTAACAATAGTTATGTAACAAACGTTGCGCAAAAGTACTGCTTTTATTTCACATACACAAACAAAAGACGCAGTTTCTGCCAAGAAACTACGTCTTTCTTAATAATCGTACTTCTTTTATTAATAATAAAACATTATTTACTGTGAGTTCGATAGAAGATTTTTTATCTTGATTTATTTATTTGGGTGCGCAGGTGGTACATACCGATGCTTGCATCCCGATTTATCGGGGATTGTCGTATGCATCCCCGCTTGCTTATAAAGATTTCTGAGCGTAGCGAAACAATACAAATATCAATCAGCCTATTTTTAGTAAAGATTTTGGTTAGATTATTGATTTGATTTTCAAACTTATCATATGAATAAGATAGTAGTGCTTATGTCATAATTAAGTAAAATGCACTTTTTATTTGCATATTTCCGAAAAAAGCAGTACCTTTGCACCCGAAGTTGATAACTGGGAGTACATATTTTGTTAGAAGCGTTATAAGCCGAACTTGACATTTTGAAACCTGAACACTTTCAAAAAAGATTATCTATTCAAGCACAAGCCTATGCGCTCACGCCGTAAGGCGTGGGCTTTTGTGCATACATTTGGATAGATAGGGTAGTTCAGGACCTCAAAATGTCAGATGAAGCGAGACGAAAGTTCACGCTTTTTTTGTATTTGATATACCATTCATTTACCAACCAATAAATTCTTATTAGTATGAAAAAGTTCTTCTATGCACTTTTCTTCCTCTGCCTGCCACTATTGGCACACGCAGAGTTTGTCTCGGAAGCAGACGCAGAAGCGATTGCTTCTCAGTTCCTAAACGCAAATGTGGCAGCAAAGCCCGGCAGACATAATGCGCCCTCACAAGTACGTATGCGCAAAGCAGCCGACGTCTTGCCGCAGCAACACTTCTACATCTTCAATAGCGAAGATGGCAATGGCTTTGTGATAGTTTCTGCAAATGATATTGCTCGCCCTATCTTAGGCTATTCGAACGAGGGAACTTTCTCAGAACAAGGTGCATCTGAGAGTGTCAAATGGTTGCTCTCTGAATATAATAAAGAAATAGAGTATGCCGTAATTAACAAATGCTCACAGTCCTATGAAACCGCAGCAGAATGGGAGACTATTAGAAACAATCAAAAGTCTGTAGCAGTGGTCGTTTCACCATTAGTAAATACACTTTGGGACCAATCGCCATACTATAACGACTTGTGCCCATACAATATTTTTGCTATTAATACGAACTATCACACAGTGACAGGTTGTGCTGCAACTGCTTTGGCTCAAGTTATGAAATTTTGGAATTGGCCAACGAGAGGTGTTGGCTATCATTCCTATAATACCAAATACTATGGCACACAATCGGCAAATTTTGGTGCTACTCAATATGACTGGGCTAATATGCCAGCATATTTATCAAGTTCATCAAACAATGCCCAAATCAAAGCCGTTGCAACATTGATGTATCATTGTGGAGTAGCAATGGATATGGATTATGGAATCAGCGATTGGGGGCACGATGGCAGTTCTGCAGAACCATACTCCATTGAAAAAGCAGTAAAATCTTACTTTAGATATTCTAAACATGCGCGTACGATTTGCAATCATGATTTTACACAAAAGGCATGGATTGATACCATAAAGCATCAACTTGATATAGGTCAACCGATGGTATATATGGGCAGAGGTGAAGGTGGAGGACATGCTTTTGTTTGTGATGGATATGATAATCAAAACTATTTCCATTTCAATTGGGGATGGGGACACGACGAAAGCACTAATTGTAATGGCTATTATTCTGTTTCAAGTTTAACTCCGGGACCAGGCGGTATAGGTAGTGGAGCAAGCGGGGATTATACATTCAAGCAGTGGGCACTGATAGATATGACTCCGGAATCGGATAATACTAACCAATACGATATTCAACTTTATAGCAATATAATCACCTCTGCAGACTCTATCAAATATGGTGCAATGCTTTCAGTATCTACTAAAATAAAGAATTGTGGAAATACAGACTTCATTGGCAACGTATACGCGCTGTATGTGGATGATAACTTTACTATTATTGATTACGATACGATTGCTAAAAATCATACACTCATTTGTAATTCTGTATCAAATCTATCATTCACATTGTCTGGTAATGCAAACTTAGTGCCGGGGCGGTATTATATTTCATTGTTCTATGATACACCTAACACAGGCTTACAAATCATAGGCTCTGATTTCTATACGAATTTTGAACCTTTTAATGTTTTTCTTCATGCTGATATTGAAACGTATTCGAGTTTCGATATCAATTGTGGTGCAGAAACGACTTTTGTTAGAAACACCCCCGCAGTGGTAAAAGTAAATGTTGCTAATGTTGGCTCTAAAACATTCAATGAAGAAGTAGCATTAGTCTTGTTTAATCCTAATAACTTGACAGAAGGAGAAGATTTCTCCATTGTAGATGTTAGTGACTTAGGAGGTATTACCTCTAATCATTACCAAGAAATTACTTTTACAGGTTCTGTAACTACGCTCCTGCCTGGGACATATTTGCTTGTTATGATGTACAAGGATTCAGATGGGGACTTTAATTTTGCAGGTAGTAGGTATTATGCCAATCCTGTTCGAGTAGTAGTTAAGGACTGTGATTCCGTTACTATCCGCGCCAAGATGCCTACCTCGTGGGGAGAGACCATCTCTTGCTGGGTATGGTACGATGGCTATAGTGGAGAATGGAAAACACCGACCAAGAATGGCGACTGGTACGAGTATAGCGGCATAGAAGGCTTTAACATCATCTTCGTAAACGGAACTACTTGGGATGGAGATAACAACCAGACGGTGGACATCATGGCTGTATCCGAAGATGTATGTATCCAACTGAGTGCCAACGCAAGCGGTAAACGCAACTACATACAAGTAGACTGCCCGGAACCCGAACCTACTCCCGAACCGGAGCCTGAGCCGACGGAGAACGATTACTTGATATTGGCGAAGCGCAATTCGGGTAATTACTACTACCTTACGCCCGATAAGGTATCGGGTAAAGACCGCTTGATTGCCGTGGATGCTGGAGCGGCGGAACGCAGCATGTTAGACAGCGCGAATGCTCCGTTGGACTATGTGTGGACTGTGGAAGAAACGGAAACGGGTTACCTGCTCAAGAGTGCCACCAATCAGTATATTGCTTGTAATGCAGCCAAGACTGTAACGCTGGCGGCAGAAGGTACGGAGTTGCAGAAACGGGATAATACAGATGGCACTGCCACATTCTATTATGCTGCTTCGGAAACAGAAATACGCTACCTTTCGTTGGCGCAAAATACCTATGACTATTTTGTCTTCTATGCCAACGAAAACCAGTTCACCCATTTGCTGTTGGTAAAGCGTGAAAGTCCTGCTACAGCCGTAGAACAAGCGAGGAACGAACCAGTAGCACCACAAAAACTTCTCCGCAACGGACAGGTGATTATCGTCCGCGGAGGGGTAGAATACAACCTCATGGGGCAACCTCTATAGTACTCTCGTGCAGGAATATGCTATAAATCAAGAGGCTACCGAGAACAATCTCAGTAGCCTCTTTACTTTGTCTGTCTCACCACCTCCGTGGCTTGCTCTTCCATCCGGAGTAGGACCGGCTGTTGACTGTCCGCACAGGCGGCAGAAAAGCGTTCTCGTAGTGGCTCAGTTCCTGCACCTCCTGCGTCTCGGGGTGGAGTAGGATACCTATGATATCAAACCGAACGGCTTTCTCTATGCGATGGTGCTTCACATACGCATTCGCTGCTGCCACCATATGCCTTTTCTTCGCCTCGTCCACATAATCAGCCGGCATCTTATCGCCAAACAGCGTAGTGCGCGTCTTCACCTCGGCAAACACTATCGTCTGCTTGTCTTCGGCAATGATATCCATCTCTAAATGC
The DNA here is from genome assembly GCA_022777485.1 of Bacteroidales bacterium. GTDB lineage: Bacteria > Bacteroidota > Bacteroidia > Bacteroidales > Paludibacteraceae > Colicola. The sequence continues at coordinate 37,948 of JALFGC010000011.1, read as the reverse complement.
CCCAATTGCCAATTCCGCTCCCGTATCTTCAGCCGTTTTTGCGTCAGCAGATTGGCAGCAATCTCCTCACCATACTTCCCGATATCGTTATGCAGCGCCATGTGTTATAGCTATTCTTGGGGGTATCCTCAAACATATAATTGCCATATAATTAACCATTAATTATTCGTTGCAGAATTATATGAATAATTACACGGTAATTATATGTTCTACGGTATCACTCCACCGTTACCGATTTTGCCAAGTTGCGGGGTTGGTCCACATCACAGCCTTTCACCACAGCGATATGGTACGCCAGCAGTTGCAGCGGGATAACGGTCAGCAGCGGTGTGAGGCACTCCTCCGTCTCCGGCACGGTAATCGTGAAGTCCGACATGTTGCTCACCAGCACATCGCCTTCGGTTACCACGCTGATGACACGCCCCTTGCGCGCCTTAATCTCCTGAATGTTAGACACCACTTTCTCATACGTGCCGCAGTGCGGCGCCACCACCACCACGGGCATTTCTTGCGAAATAAGCGCTATAGGACCGTGCTTCATCTCCGCTGCAGGATACCCCTCCGCGTGGATATAACTAATCTCCTTCAATTTCAGTGCCCCTTCCATCGCTACGGGGTAGTTGTAGCCGCGCCCGAGGTAGATGAAGTTCTGCGCATAGGTAAAGGTCTTTGCGAAGTCGGCTATCTGCTTATCTTGCTCCAGCACTTTCGCTATCTTGTCGGGAATCAGCGCCAACTCATGCACTACGCGCAGGTACTGCCCTTCGTCCATCGTGCCTTTGGCGCGACCGATACAGAGCGCAAGCATAGTGAGCGCGGTAACCTGTGCGGTGAACGCTTTGGTGGAAGCCACACCTATCTCCGGTCCTACGTGGGTATAGCAACCGCTGTCAGAAACACGAGGTATTGATGCACCTACCACGTTGCATATTGAGAAGATAAACGCCCCTTTCGCCTTTGCCAACTGAATAGCCGCCAGCGTGTCCGCCGTCTCACCCGACTGCGAGATGGCTATCACCACATCGTCTTTGTTAATCACCGGCTTGCGGTAGCGGAACTCGCTCGAGTACTCCACCTCCACGGGCACTTGCGCAAACTCCTCCATCGCGTACATCGCTATCAACCCGGCATGCCACGAGGTGCCGCACGCGGTGATGATGATACGCTTGGCGTTTACGAAACGCTCCTTGTTGTCAATAAAGCCCGAGATAGCAATATTGTTCTGGTCAATGTTCACGCGCCCGCGCATAGAGTCCGCCAGCGTGCGAGGCTGCTCGTATATCTCTTTGAGCATGAAATGTGGGTAGCCGCCTTTCTCCAACTGCGACAGCGTTAACTCCAGTTTCTTTATCTCCGGCGTCTTGCGCACATTGCCTATCGTAGTGATATCCAACTCTTTGCCACGCTCCAGCGTAACCACCTCTTCATCGTTGATATACACCACTTTGTCCGTATATTCCACAATCGGTGTAGCGTCCGAAGCCAAGAAATACTCGTCTTCGCCAATGCCGACCACCAGCGGACTACCTTTACGCGCTGCCACCAGCACATTAGGGTTCGACCTATCCAGCACGGCTATCGCATAAGCACCCACCACCTGATTGAGTGCCAACTGCACGGCGGTCTTCAAGTCCACGTTGTCCGTGCGTTTGGTGTATTCAATCAACTGCACCAGCACCTCCGTGTCGGTGGCGGACTTGAAGGTGTAGCCATGCTGCTGCAAACCCTGTTTGAGCACAGAGTAGTTCTCGATGATACCGTTGTGGATAATCGCCAACTCCTCCGACTCGGAATAATGCGGGTGGGCGTTCACCGTGCTCGGCTCCCCATGCGTTGCCCAACGCGTATGCGCTATGCCGATAGTGCCACGGATATCTTTGTCTTGAGCGTAGGCTTCCAACTCCGCCACTTTGCCCTTTGCTTTATACACATTCAGTTTTCCATCGGGGTTGATAAGTGCCACACCCGCACTATCGTACCCGCGGTACTCCAATCGATGTAATCCTTTGATTAACACAGGATAAGCCTCTCGCTTACCAATATAGCCAACAATTCCACACATAAAAATTTGGACTCTCCCCATCCCTCCCTACAAGGGAGGGAGCAAGAGATTAGTTATAGTTATACATTACTTATTATCAAGTCTCCCCTTAAGGGATATTTAGAGGGTCATCTCTTCTCTCCCCCTTGCGGGGTCCCCGAAAAATCTTTGATTTTTTGGGTGCTCTTGTAGGGGGAGTTGGAGGGGGTCCTGAGGTTTGGTTTGAGTCTTAATTCTCCTCACCGCCTCTTCCGTCCGCTCAGGGTCTCCGAAGGCGGAGAACCGCACATAGCCTTCGCCTTCTTTGCCGAAACCGACACCCGGCGTGCACACCACCTGACACTTGTCCAGCAACCAATCGAAGAACGCCCACGAGCCCATGCCCTTCGGCGCCCGCACCCACACATACGGTCCATCCGTGCCGCCATAGACACTCAGTCCGCACTCGCTCAGCCCCTCGCGTATCCGACGCGCGTTGTCCATATAGCCTGCTATCTGCGCCATCACCTGCTCGTGCCCTTCCTCTGTCAGCACTGCCTGCGCACCGCGCAGCGAGATAATACTCGTGCCATTGTATTTCGTACATTGCCGCCGATACCATAGCGCATTGAGCGACACTTCCTCGCCTGTATCGTTCACCCCGTACAAGGCTTTAGGCACTATCGTGTAACCACAACGAATACCCGTGAAGCCCGCCGTCTTGCTGAAACTCCGCACCTCTATCGCGCACTCCTTCGCGCCTGCTATCTCGTAGATACTATGCGGCACATCGGGCGACTGGATAAACGCCTCATAGGCAGAGTCGAAGATAATCAGCGACCTGTTCGCCCGCGCATAGTCCACCCACGCCTGCAACTGCTGCCTGTTCATCGCTATGCCTGTCGGGTTGTTAGGTGAGCAGAGGTAGATGATATCGGCTCTCTCCGCGGGGGGCACGGGGCAAAAGCCATTCTCTGCATTGCTGGGCAACATAATCAGCCGCGACCATTGCCCCGCCTCATCCAGCCACTCACCCGCGCGCCCTGCCATCACATTCGTATCCACATACGCGGGATAGACGGGGTCGGTTATCGCCACGCGGTTGTCCGTGCCGAGGATATCGCTCAAGTTGCCAAGGTCGCTACCGGCACCATCCGACACAAACACCTCATCGGCATTCATCTCAATACCGTTGCGCTGATAATCGAAGGCGGCTATCTGCTCCCGCAGCCACGCCGGACCTTGTTCCAAACCATACCCGTGAAAAGTGCGTTTGTCCGCCTGAGCCTCTACGGCGCGGTGCATGGCTTCAATCACGCAGGGAGCCAGTGGCCCCGGCACATCGCCTATTCCCAAGCGGATAATATCTGCTTCGGGGTGCGACTTCTTGTAAGCCGCCGTGCGGTTCACAATCTCCGTAAATAGATACCCTGCCCGCAGCAGACAGAAATGACTATTGACACGAACCATCTTTGTACAATAAAAAAACGCCGCAAAGGTACGATATTTTTTTGAATTATGCAAGAGATTTTATTTTTTTTCTTGCATAATTGAAAAAAAGTTAGTACCTTTGCACTGCCGAATAAAAGGAAATCGCGCGTAGTCGTTCTTTTCTTCTCATTCCACTTCGGGGCATTGCTGGTGTCGCACGCGCTAACCTACCTGCTAATGCCTTACTTTAAGTTTATATAATGTAACGAAACAATGTGGTGGTATTTGTTGATATTGTTCCCTGCACTGGTAGCCATAGTATGGTCTGTAGTGGTGAAGGTGCGTGTAAAAGCATGGCGCGACATGGTGGATATGTTGATCTGCGCCGTGGCGACAATAGTGAATGTGGTGTTTGTATGCTATGCTTTCCAACACGATGGTCTTCCTACCTGTGGATTGCTGATTAGGCAACTGGTCAGTGTCATCATACTACCGGTTGCTTATTCTTTTTTCGCCCGCCAACTATCTATGGGCAAGTGGGACACCGTCATCACCACGCTCCTATGGTCATCGCTCATCCTCTTCATTCTCCCGGGAGGGGTTATCTATTTGGACACTACCCCGCTTGATATCGGCGTGGTCAGCCATTGGGTATATTATTGTGTCTACCATGGGCGTATCCTTTTCCGCTGCGAGACGGCGGACTTGGTGCTTTGTGTGCAGACATGGTTTACTATTATCAGTTATGTGGATACGGCGCGTATCATACGCAAATACGGCATGCAGACATCGGGAAAGTTGCGCTATTTCATGGTGTGGTGTATCGCGATGATGTTGTTTATCTTCTCTTGTGCTTTCAGCGACATCATCTACGGGGGCGGTCGCGAATGGCTGTTCTTCACAATCTATTCCTTGCTCTTGGCTTCCATCTACGCTTTGCTGGCGCTGAACTTCGACCTGCGCCCATATCTGCAAAAGATGGTGGATGAGGAAGAATATGTAGAGGAATATACCATACGCATCGGGCAACCGGTGGACGCAGACAAGATGATATTGCAGAGTCAGCATCTGGCAGACAAAGTGCGCGTGCTGATGGACGAGGAGCAGGTATGGCTACACCCGGGATATACTTCCAAAGACGCTATTGTCGCCTTGGGCACCAACCGCACATATTTCGCCCGCATGATGCTCACGGAGTTCGGTTGCCACTTTGGCGACCTTGTCTTGCAGAAACGCATGGACGAGGCGCGTCGTCTCTTGCGTACCACCAACATGACCATCATCGAGGTGGCTGAGCATAGCGGTTTTGGCGATGCAGGTACTATGACTGCCCGTTTCAAGGAGATAGAGCATATTACACCCGCCAAGTGGCGAAATAAAACAAAAATAAAGAACTGATAATCAGCTCAATATCGCAAAAACATAGAAATCCTCAATTGATGATTTTTATGTTTATTTTGACGATTTCCATGTTTTTATTGAAGAATGCTTGCACGATATTTCCTCAAAAAACGCTACCTTTGCAAACTTTTTTGAGAAAATTAAACCGTCTTGCGACTGTCAGACCGCTGACGCTGAAAGACAAACGACAACTCACTTCGTTCGCTGTCAGACTGATATACAAATGCTAAATCATTCGTTCAGCGCAGCGGTCGGACAATGAAATGGTCGGACAGCGAAGCGGTCAGAAACATCTGTTAATCCCATGAGAATCCCTCGTATTCCCCTTTTAGTCCGTGTGCTGATTGCCATTGCCTTGGGTATCGCTTTCGGCTTGTTCATGCCCGCTTGGGGTGTGCGTATCTTCACCACCTTCAACGCCCTGTTCGACCAACTGCTTCGCTTTCTTATCCCGCTGATTATCTTGGGCTTGGTAACACCCGCCATCGCCGATTTGGGCAAGGGCGCATCGCGTCTGCTCTTGCTCACGGTGGGCATTGCCTATGTGGCGACTGTCCTCTCGGGTTTGTTCGGTTACGGTTGCAGCATGCTTATCTTCCCGCATATCATCCACGCTTGCGAAGGCGAGACAGCGGCTGCGGGCGCGGTGCCCGCTTTCCCGCCCTATTTCGAAGTCTGTATTCCGCCGCTCTTGGATGTGATGACGGCGCTTGCCACGGCGTTCCTCATCGGGTTAGGCATTGCATTCATTGCCGGTAAAATGCCCGAAAAGGGGGCAGAGGGTGTGCTGAGAAGTGCTGCCCACGAGTTCCAGAGTATTGTGGTGATGGCGATTCAAAAACTCATCATCCCCTTGTTGCCGCTCTACATCTTTGGTGTGTTCATGAGCATGACCGCCTCGGGCGAGGCAAGCACGGTATTAATGAACTTTGCGCAAGTTATTGCCATCCTTATCGGGCTCACGGTCGTGATTCTTATCTTGCAATACATGGTCGCAGGTGCGGTCGTTAGGCGCAACCCCTTCAAACTGCTCTGGACGATGTCTCCTGCTTACTTCACGGCGCTGGGCTGCTGCAGTTCGGCGGCAACCATCCCCGTAACACTCAAACAGACGCTCCAAAACGGTGTGAACGCCGATGTGGCGGGCTTTGTGGTGCCCCTCTGCGCCACCATCCACATGAGCGGCTCTATCGCGAAAATCACGGGTACCGCCATCGCCATCATGCTTATGCAGGGCGTACCCTTTGACGCATGGCAGATAGTCGGCTTCGTCCTCATGCTCGCCATCACCATGGTGGCAGCCCCGGGCGTGCCGGGCGGCAGCGTGATGGCGTCGCTGGGCTTGCTTGGCAGCATGCTGGGCTTCACGGGTGAGCAACAGGCGCTTATGATAGCCATCTACATCGCCATCGACTCCTTCGGAACAGCCTGCAATGTAACAGGCGACGGCGCTATCGCCTTAATAATCAACAAAATACAAATTAAAACCGCGCTCCGCGCTGCAAGACCATTTATCGACTGAAAGACCGCTCACTTCGTTTGCTGAAAGACTGATATACAATTAAATAGTGAATAAGTCGGACAACGAAGTGGTCAGACAGCAAAGTGGTCAAAATATAATCAACTAAATAAACAAAAACAATTATGAAAAAACTATTTTTTGCAGTGGCTGCTATGGCAGCAATGTTGCTGGGAATGACCGGCTGTTTCACAACAGAAGTATCTGATGTAAACATCTATTGCCGAGTGAGTTCCAGTGGGTCCTCCAGCACTACCAAGCCTGTATCGCCGGGACTCGATGACAGTGAGTTGAAAAGCATTTTCGACAAACACATGCTGAAATTGGGTGAGCCTTTTGGTGATGATGGCATCATCATCCGCCGCCAAACCAACGAGAATAAAGTGAAGCAAGCCATCCTCCAAGCAGCGAAGGAAGCCGACGCCGAGGTGAAAGAGAAGTACGGCGACCCCGTTACCGTAAAGGAGAACTTCAAAAGCCTCAAAATGTCGGTCTATTACGACTTTGCCGATAACCCCGAAGTAAAAGTGGTAACCTATATCTACAAAGAAGAAACAGAATAACCTTTATTATTGACCGCTATCGCAGTCCGACCGCTGACGCTGAAAGACTGATATACAATTAAATAGTGAATAAGTCTGACCGCGGAGCGGTCGGGCAACGAAGTGGTCAAATATAATCAACTAATAATCAATTATGAAGAAACTATGTTTCATTGCGGCTACCGTTGTAGCCATAGTGCTGGGAATGACCGGTTGTTTCAAGTCTGAGACCTGTGATGCGATTGTCTATTGCCGAGAGGGTTTTGCCGGCGCACTGACCCCCGAAACGGAGGGTTTGAACAGTCAAGAGATGAGAAAGATTTTCAATGCTCACATGTTGGAGTTGGGCGAGTCGTTTGGGGATAACGATGTGATTATCCGCCGTCAGAACAACGAGGAGTATGTGAAGCAAGCAGTCATTCAAGCCGCCAAAGATGCCGATGCCGAGGTGAAAGAGAAGTACGGCGACCCCGTTTGCGTACAAGAGAGGTACTCCCACCTGAGTATCGCCATTTATTACCGATTTGGCGGCAACCCCGAAGTCAAAGTAGCAACCTACACCTACAAGGACGAAATAGAAGATTAATAACCGCTTAATTGCGACCGTAGACGCTAAAAGACCGTCTATCGACTGCAAGACCGCGCTTTGCGCTGTAAGACTGATATACAATTAAATACTGAATAAGTCGGACAGTGTACGGTCGTTCAGCGATAGCGGTCGGACAGTGAAACGGTCGTTCAGCGATAGCGGTCGTAAACCAAAATCAACCATGAACATCCACGAAGAATCCCAACGCTGCTTGTTGTGCGAGAACGCTCCTTGCAGCCAAGCATGCGCCCACGGCGACCCCGCGCGGGCGGTGCGTGCTATCCGTTTCGATAACTTCCACGCGGCAGGGCAGTGGCTGCTGCCATGCACCGACCGCGACCTCCAAGCCGCCGAGCAGGCTTGTATCCACTACGACCGCCCCATCCGCCTGCGCGAACTCCGCGATGCCTACAAGCAGGAGCGCAAACAAAAGTTAGATAACCAACTCCCCCGCCCCGCTTCGTTTATCCCGACCTGTCGGGACGGGGAGGGGGATAGGGGGCGGGGAGAAAATACCTTGTTAGACTCCCTCCCCTCCCTCGCCATCGACTTCTGCGGTATCCCATGCGAGAACCCCTTCTTCCTCGCCTCGTCCGCTATCTGCACCAACTACGAGATGGTCGCCCGCGCCTTCGACGCCGGCTGGGCAGGGGTCTTCTACAAGACCATCAGCCTTCAAGACATCCGCGAGGTCTCGCCCCGTTTCGATGCCATGCACACCAGCGCCGCCAAGGGCGATTTCTACACCCTGCGCAACATGGAGCAACTCAGCGAGAACCCCGCCGAGGTGGACTTCGACATCCTCGCCCGACTCAAGCAGAACTACCCCTCAAAGGTCATCGTGGCGAGTATCATGGGGCAGACCGAGGAGGAGTGGATTACCCTCGCGAAGATGGCGGAGAAGGCGGGAGCCGACGCGGTGGAACTCAATTTCTCATGCCCGCAGATGCGACTCGCGGGCATGGGCAGCGACGTGGGGCAGAACGCCGAACTGGTTACGTTCTACACCGCCTACGTCAAGCGCAAAGTCTCCATCCCCGTCATACCTAAGATGACGCCCAACATCACCCGTATCACCGAACCTGCGATGGGAGCCTTCTTCGCCGGCGCAGACGCTATCTCGGCTATCAACACCATCAAGTCCGTAACCATGAGTCCTCGCGCAGAGGTCGCCGACCGCCGCACCGTCTCAGGCTTGTCCGGACGCGCTGTCAAGCCCATCGCCCTGCGTTTCATCGTCGAGATGGCAAAGAACCCCCTGATGAAGAACATCCAATTCAGCGGTATCGGAGGCATAGAGACGTGGCGCGACGCGCTGGAATTCATACAGTTAGGCTGCCGCAACGTGCAGGTGTGCACCGCCGTCATGCAGTACGGCTACCGTATCATCGATGACCTTACCTTAGGCTTACAACTATATATGTCCGCGCGCGGGCTCGCGCGCGTGGAGCAACTCGTCGGCGAGGAACTGCCCTCGTTCGTAACCCCCATAGACCTCGACCGCGAGACGATGGTCTTCCCCAAGATTGACCGCACGCGCTGCGTCGGCTGCGGGCGTTGTTTCATCTCTTGCGCCGATGGCGGACACCAAGCCATCACCTTCGATGCCGACCGCCGTCCCCATATTGTGGGTATCAAGTGCGTGGGTTGCCACCTCTGCCGTCTCGTCTGCCCCACGGGCGCCATCGGCGCGGCACAACGCATACCCAAGCACCAACTTCCCCGCACCTCCGACCCCACCTAATACCCACTGGGGACGCCTCACTGGGGACGCCCCGACAGTGTCGCGGGCGGATAGTTCGGAACGAACTAATATCAACTAATAATGGATAATAAGCCGACGATAAGCCGACAATTACGGTAAAAAGACGGCAAAAGGACGGCAAAAGGACGGCAAAAGGAGCCGAGACGAAGCGGAGAATAACGCAAGTTCTTGCTATTATAAAACTAATTAAAAAACAAAACAATGAAAAAGATTCAGTTAGCACTTATGTGCGCAGTAGTGGCAGTGCTTTTTGCCTGCAAACCCAATGGTGTCAGTGTGAAGGACATGGACGCTACCAAGTTAGACAACACCACCCCAAAATGTTGGGCATATACCATCGTTTATTCCGATGGAAAGACCACAGAAGGCTATTTGTGGGGTACAGAGCAGGAAACCGTGCTCAAGTTGCAAACAGTCATCAAGAACGCGGAACACACCGTTGCCAACGAGCCCAAGGACATCACCTACCAGGCAGACGGCACCAAAGACGAACAACCCTGCATGGATAAGAATAATATGTAAGACCGCAGCAAGACCGTCTGACGACTGTCAGACCGCGCTTCGCGCTGAAAGACAAAAGATCGCTCACTTCGTTCGCTGTCAGACTGATATAGTCTCAAATGCTGAATCAGTCTTTCAGCGAAGCGGTCGTACAGTGAAACGGTCAGACAGCGAAGCGGTCGTTCAGCGAAAGCGGTCTAACAGCACAGCGGTCATAATAATCAATATGCACTCCCGTAATCTCACATACGATGTAATCAAAGGTCTTGGTATTCTGTTGGTTATCTTTGCTCATTTCTCTAACCATTGGCAGATAGAGAACATCTTTTTTTCTTTTCACATGCCGCTATTCATCTTGGTGGCAGGCTTGTTCGATAAGGGCGAAGCGCATATCAAGGACTTTGGCAAGCGCACGCGGCAGAACGCGTGGCGGTTGCTGGTACCCTATTTCGGCACACTCATCTATATGTGCCTAATCTCATGGATATGGGATGCCTATACAGGAGAAGAGACACTCAATCGCTTGCCGTTGGTGCGTCTTGTCATTAGCACGGGCGATTTCTATGCCACGCCCTACGGAGAGGCATGGTGCGGACCGCTGTGGTTCCTCTTCGCGCTCTTCATCACGCGCGAACTCTTCTTCTTGCTACGCTGCGGCATTCGGAACCCATATAGCGTCTTGCTGGTATGCACCGCACTCTCTTTCACGGCGAGTGTGCTTTATCCTTTGCTGGCACCTATGGCATGGAATCCCCTGCCGGGAATAGGCATGCTTATCTTCTATGCTATCGGCTGGTTTGCCCACCAAAGACATATCCCCGCCATTGCTAAGGTGCTGAGTATCATCGCGTGGCTCGCTGTCATCTATTGGTATTTGTGGGGCGGTGCCGCTGCCCATTTAGACATGCGCACCTGCCATGCCAATGCGCTGGAGGTGCTCGGTGCTTGCGGCGGCTCGCTATTGCTCTACGGCTTCTGCCGCTACCTCCTCTCTGCATTAGAGGAAGTGCAGACATGGTGCGAACATCGTGGATGGAAGTTCGCCCCTGCCCCTTTCTGGACATGGTGTGGCAGAAACTCCATGCTCATCCTCTGCGTGCATAGTTTTGACTTGGTAACCAATAAGTTTGCATTTATCATGAATTGGGCAACGGCGCTCTCTCCGTGGTTGGCTACGCTGGACAGCGCATGGCTTGCACTGCTCCGTGCGGCTATCACCCTGCTGGTGGCGCTGCTCATAGACTTAGGCTTGCACTTGTTCTACCACCTGCGCGACCTCCTCTTCCCCAACAACTTGGAGCACATGGCGCAAAGCATATAAACTGCGTGTAGGGAAGCCTCTTCGAGGCTGTAAGAATGCCCCTGCGAGGCTGTACACGAAGCGAAGCGGAGTTACATACACGGAGTTCCCAACACGAAGCGAAGTTAATTACACAAAGTTTCCTACACGAAGTTAAAACACGAAGTTTGATATGAAAAACCGTTTATTCTTTTTGTGCGTTGCCATGCTGGTGGCATGCGGCGTAACGATGGCTGACAACACTTGGTTTGAGGAGGGGCGTAACTTCTCTGCCTATTCCTTGGGTCAAGGCAAAGTGCATGTGAAGGTGCTGGTCTTTGCGCGGGGAGCTACGAATAACCACTGGGCAACGACGGGAAACGTCGGAAGCTTCGTCTATGCCTCTTCCTATGGAAATACAGTTTATGCGTTGCAGTACGAAGGCGACAATAAATACAACTGTGAGAACGACTACAAAGGGTGGGTGAAGTTTCAAGTGAAGAGCGGTACGGTGATTATTACCAATTCCTACGAAGGCAACAACAGCACCACATACACTCCGAGCAACGGTTGGGTAGGTCTATACCTATCGCGTACAGGAGAGACCAACACCCCTACTTATTTGGAGTTCGACTGGTATCCGCCCACAGTCTTGGATAACAGGTCCTTCGACTTGAAAGCGACCATCACCGATACACGAAAGAATGGGGATACATGGACTCGCTCGTGGTACTTAGGCTCTTTCTCCGGCAGCACTTTACAAGCGCCTGTGCTCTATCAACCCGTGTTCTATAGTGTTGGAGAAGACGGTCAGCCGGGGCACGGACAGGTGGCTATTCCGTATGTGGTGTACCAAGAGCCGAAGAGTTACACCACCTCCACCACCGGCAATACTACCTTCATCTGCAAAGAGCGGACAGGGCAACTGCTGGCAAAGACCACCGACACGGTGCAGTATGGTTTTTCTGCCAACTTCACTGTCGTGCGTGAAGACAAGACCACCACGGTAGTAACTTCCAGCAAAGTGGACATCCCTGCGTTCCACCGTATCTATGATTTTAAAGCAGAACATTATGTACCGGAAGGTATTGATAGTGTGTGGCATATAAAAACCAAGACCACCCTCAGTTGGAAGGTGAGGACACCCTGGGCAACCGATATCATGCCTATGGATATGTTCCAGATTCAGCGCGCCTACCATCCCGACTTCTCCGATGCCGAGACCCTCGCACTCATCCCTTACGAGACAGGAAAGGGCACCTACCAGTGGGTGGACGAAACAGAAGGGGCGATGAAAAACCTGAGAACGGATACTATTGACATGAATATCTACTATCGTGTAAACCGCGTCTCTACCACCAACTGGGGCTATGAAGGGCACGATTGGGTGCGTACTACCGCAATCCGGAAAAACACCGGCTTAACTCATTTTGACTCCTATTATAGTAACTACTTTAAAGCAGACGATTTCCAAGAAACAAGGCGCGTGTTGTTTACATTAGAAACATTGACTGATATAAACATGTCATACTGTTGGGATGAGAGCGCATCCATACGCGTACGCCGACTGGCTATCTCTGCCGTGGATACTATCATCACGGAGAGAGTATTCCCCGGCTCTATGGTGCGGACCTTGCCCCCGGACCCAAAACGAGGAAACCCTTATTTCAGTACCCTCTACAGCTTTGACTTCGAAGATGTAGCAGACATCCCTTGTTGCCACTATGAGTATGAGGTATATATAGACGACAGCCAAAGTCTGCTGAAGTTAGATGACTTGTACCACCTATATCAAGAACCGCTGAAGTTAACCTCCTTAGACCTTTACTACACCGATGCGGCTTCTATTGCTACGTTCCGCGTGTCGGACGGACTCTATCCCGACCGTATCTTCCTGCAATGGAACCAAACATCAGGCAGCGTAGACTCCTTCTATGTATATCGGAGCACAGACCAGAGTCAACGAGGCGAGGAGATTGCCCGCATCGCAGGACAGAACTATTATATAGACACCGATGTCGTCCCGGGCACGGTTTACTACTATACCCTAATGGCGTCTTATCTTTGCGGCGGTACGTATCAGACGCAGTTTTCCGAGCAAAAGAGAGGCAGTCTGTCGCCCTACGGATGCATCCGCGGGCGTATCACATACCCCAATGGCACCGGCAACGCCGGCGTAACAGTACGGGCTGAGGGTATAAGCGGAGATGTTGCTTCTATCACCCCCCACTACCTCTATGCCGACTCCACACGCGTAGTATATAATAGTACGCAAGACCCCGTTTCCCTGAGCGGCGATTTCTCTATCCAGATGATGGTCAAAGACTCCGACCTCACTATCGTTAGCGGTACCGGACACCCATTGCTATATAGCACCGATAGTACTTTCCGCCTCGAACTATCCGGCGAAACTATCCGCTTCACCATGGGCAACCAGACCAGACTACTCAGCCTAAGTAACGAACACAGCCAAAACAACGATAACAACATTTTCTCCCTCACCCTCACCTACTGTGTCCACACCCAAACGGTAACCCTCTACCGCGATGAGCAACAGACCGCTACCGCCACTATCCCCCTGCACAACATCAATAGCCGCTTGCGCTTCTGCTGCCCCTACTCGCTCGCCCCCGTCTCTTCCTACGGCGTGGGCATTGATGAAGTGCGTATCTTCCACCGCGTGCTCTCACAAGACAACGTCCGCACATACTCGCGACATGCCTTGGCGGGAGACGAAAACGGACTGATACTCTACTACAAGTTCGACATGCTATCTTTATCTGATATCGCTATCCCCAATATAGCAAAGATGCAAGCCACGGACGGCAACGGAATGATGGCAGCGAACAACGCACTCATTTGGGACAAGGCAAAAAATGATGATGATTACCGATATATCCACCTCTCGGGAGACCTCATCACGCGCTTCGAGGCACTCACCGACGAGAGCGGCAACTATGTCTTAGCGGGCATACCCTTTGCCAACGGCATTACTTACAGCGTTACTCCCACTGCGCAACACGGCACCTTCCGCTATAACGGCACATCCTCTGCTTCAGCCAACATCACGATTGGCAACACGCGCCCGGAAGCAACCGCCGTGGACTTCATGAACACCGATGCCGTGCGCTTCAGCGGCAGGATACTCTACGAACGATCCACCATACCGGTGAAGGGCGTGCATTTCTTGGTGAACGGCATACTCGCCACCGATGCCACAGGCAACCCCGTCGAGACCAACGAGAGCGGTAACTTCCAGTTTGAGTTGCCCAAAGCACCGATACGGGTGCAGGCTGTGAAAGACGGACACTGCTTTGACAACGATGGATACCTGATTCTCAACGGAGACACCATCTTCCAACCTACCGACAACATCGATGACATTCGCTTCTACGACCGAACGAAGGTACGCCTCATCGGGCGTATTGCCGGAGGTAACGACCAAGGACTACTCCCCTTAGGCTTCGGACTCAGCCGTAACAACCTCGGCGACAATATCTGCATGGTGCTGGAGTTAGAGGGCGACAACGCCGCGCAGATAGTCTTCGACCCCTTGGACAAGACCCTCAACCGCCTTGACACCACTATCCTCCATGCCATAGATACCACCCAACATACCGACATTTCCTTGCAGAGCAAGCGAATAATGATTTATCCCGACCCGGCTTCCGGAGAGTTCTTTGCCGACCTCTTCCCCGTGAAGTACAAAGTAACCCAACTGACTGCACAAGGCTATAGCACGCTCACCAACGAGAAGACTGCCATGCAGGTCATAGACCTCACCAACAAACTCGATAGCCAATTTGCTACTGCACCCACCAACGCAAAACTCTATTTCCACGACACCTTCCGACATATCTACCATAGCCCCATCACCGTAACGCCTGTACAGAGCCTTTACGGCATGGAGGTGGGCTATTTCGGCGTCGAGCGTATCGCTGTGCAACGATGGGACGGAGAGTCGGAATCCCAGTCGGTAGCACTTGCCAAAGAAGACGGCACCTACACATACCTCTTCGGAAAACCTATCTTCACAGAAGGAAAATACACCTTCAATATCTACGCGCACGAAGACTATTACTACAATGGCGACCGCAACCTCGGTAAGCACGACCGCGTGATGCTCCACGAAGGCGAGGTGAAGGTCTATAATGGCATGCACTCCAATACAGAGGTGCTGACCGGGACGCTCGATAAAGACGGTGTCTGCCGCAACATGGTCCTCCGCGCGGATTATCCCACCTACACGCGCGTGGACGAAGACGCTGCGCGAAACATACAGGTTACTGTAACCTACGAGCGTGAATCCCATACTACCGAGCCTTTGCGGGTGCTGGTATTCGCCGACCGACGAGAGGGAACAGAGGCAATATCCTCCACCACGGCAGACATCACACTCTACGATATCCTGCGCGACCCGCCCGGCTCCGGCAGTTTCGCTACGCTCAGCGCAGGAGCATCATACTCCGCATCGAAAACATGGGCGTTATCCGTCAAAGCGGGTGTCACACTCGAGTTCGAAAAAGGAGTAAAATATGCCGGATTTGTGGGAGCGGTTACTGCCGTCCCGGGACTGCTATCAGCGCAAAACTATAACATAAACACAACCACACCATTCAGTATTCCGCTGGTGTATAATTATTCCATCAACAAAGATTATAGTTATTCTTATTCCACCACCGAGACCATACGAACGGGTAGTGATGCCTACCATGTAGGTGCAAAAGCGGACATATTCATGGGGGCAGTGGAGAATCTCTATATATCTACTTGCCACGGTATGGCTGTGCTGGACTCGCTGACCTATCTATCGATGGCTGCGCAGAAGGAGAACGGCACCATGCGGCATATCGCTACCGCACGAAATCTACAAGGTGAACTACGCCACCTCGTGGTAGCGCCCAAACTCACCTTAGACATGGTGCAGGATGCCACTTTCTGCTACACCCAAGAGCATATCCTCACCACCGTGATTCCCAAACTGGTAGCCCAACGCAATGCCTTGGTGCTTTGCGTGGACTCAGCGGCGGCAAGAGCAAAAGCCAATCAAGAGAAAAAGCGTATCTACTACACTACGATGAGCCCTGATAGTGCCGACTTCGCAATAACACGCGGGAAAGGGTACGACTTTGTTGACCCCGTAAATAATACCGACAATACACCCGAGGCGGATAAAGTAGCCGGTATCAACCGTGCCATCCTCGCTTGGACCAACCTGATAAAACAAAACGAGAAGGAGAAGGTCGATGCACAATATACCACCGACAAAAAAACATATTCCGTGGCAGGTGGCTCTACGCTTACCTATTCCGAAACGGTAACTTACGGCAGCAAATATAACGAAATGCCCTTCAACTTGGGCGGTTCTGCCGGAGCAAGCAATCTGAGCAATATTTGGGGAAGCGTCATCAACAAAACCATACAGACGCTTCTACAGGTAGGTGGAAGGGCTGATTCTATCACCATTGAGAACGAAGCGCCGGGCAGCAAGTTCTCCTTCAGTTTGAAACCCATGGCCAATATAAGCACTCAACTAACTTACGCCGCCTCCGAACAGAAGTCGCGCACCTATGGTTATACGCTATCTCCAGACCAGTTCGGATATATGGATGTGCAAGTAATGCGCATGAAAGACACGATAAGCGATTTCTACCAAAACGCGGAGGATACCCTTGCGTTAACAGGAGAGAAAGCCAATGGTAAACTGCAAAGTTACAGCAGTTTCATCTTCCGCCAGTTGGCAGGTGCCAGCCGCTGCCCGTGGGAGGATGCCGACTCCACACTCTTCTACCAGCCCGGCACTCTGCTGAACAATACCACTGCCCGATTGGAGAACCCGCAGATAACCATCGCACAGCGCGAAATAAGCAATGTGCCTGCCGACCAACGCGCCATCTTCCAAATCGCCCTCAACAACGAGCAGACCTACTACACGGGCATAGGTGCAGCCACCCTGCCCTTTGAACTGTCGGTTATGCCGGGTAGCAACCCCAACGGACTCAAGATAACCATAGACGGCCAACCCCTCACCTCGGATCCTTTATCCATCACTCTCCCGCACGGCACTACGGTCCACAAGACCATAGAGGTGGAGCGCGGGCAGGGTTACGACTTCGAGGACATCACGCTCCTCCTGCGCTCTACCTGCGACATCATGGAGTATGCCCTCGCCGCCTTCTCCGTCCATTTCGTACCTGCCGCCACCCCTGTCTCCATGCCTACCCCGCATGACCAATGGGTGCTTAACACGCAGTCCGCACGCGACTCCGCAGGCTACTACCTGCCAGTTTCCATCGACGGCTTCGACATCCACTCCGACGGCTTCGACCATATCGAGTTGCAGTACAAGCCCCACACCGCCAGCGATGCCGACTGGGTGAACATCTGCTCCTACTACGTCTCCGACAGCCTCTACGAGCAGGCATCGGGCACCAAGCAGCTTATCACGGGCAGCAAGATAGACAACATCCGTTTCTACGGCGGGCGCGACCCCATGGAGCAGGAGTACGACCTCCGTGCCATGGCGTTCGCACGCTACGGCAACGGCTTCGTTACCCGCTCCTCGGAGGTGCTCCACGGCGTGAAAGACACGCGCCGGCCCGAACTCTTCGGCACCCCAACGCCTGCCGACGGCATACTTTCCGTGGGCGATGTGCTCTCGCTGCGTTTCAGCGAACCCATTGCAGGAAACCTATTGGACGAGGATGTTCATTTCGAGGTGATTGGTACGGATGATGTTCTCTCCCTCACCACCTCCCTCCATTTCACAGGCGAATTCTCTTGCTACGCCCGCACAAAGGTTACCCGCAACATGAACGCCAGACCCTTCACCATTGAGGCAATGATTAAACCTACCGGAAATGCAGCCTTGCAAACCATCTTCGCGCTGGACAACGAGAAAGAGCCTCTGTGGTTCGCATGGGCGGGAGACCATCTCGAAGCACAGATAGGAAAAGTGCGAATGCAATCCGCCACCGTAGCGCCTATCCTCGACTTCACACGAGTAGCACTTACCTACAACCCGGAAGACTCTATTACCCGATTCTTTGTTGGAACACAAGAGGTTAATTATAAAATAAAGAATGATGAGGACAACGAAAACAACGCGAAGCCGTCGTACCATAGTGCTGGTCAACTGATTTGGGGTAACAATGCTACTTATGATTCTCCCTTCCAAGGGGATATGTTGGAAGCACGACTATGGACGAAAGCACTCACGCAAGCCGAGTTGGCGCGGTATAAAGACTGCCATCTGACGGGCTACGAGCGCGAACTGGTGGCATATTACCCGATGAACGAAGGGAAAGGCACTACTTGCGAGGACAAAGCCAATGGTGCCACCCTCACTCTTAACGGCACCTCGTGGGTACTGCCCGAAGGTATGTCTATCCACTTGAACGGCGCAGAGCCTATCTGTCTCAACGGCGACATGCTTAGCCGCTCCGACATCGAAGACTTGACCCTGCTCTTCTCTTTCAAGGCAGACGAAAACCTCGCTGATACATCTGAACTCCTGCATGCAGGCAAGCATACCATCCACCTTACCTCGGATGCCTTGCTATGGAGAACCGACAGCACCCAACGCCGTGCACCGGGGGCTTTTGCAGATGCTCAGTGGCACCAGGTGGTGGTGGCTATTGACCGCACGAGGAATATAGCCTCTCTGCTTGTGGATGGCAACACACTGCTTGCCACAGCGGCTGACGACATACCCGCCTTCGCAGACAGTGTCTGGACACTGGGGCAGTCTTTCCGAGGACATATCGATGCTTTCACGCTATTCGAGCAGGCATTGCCTACCTATGTGATAGAACGCTACAACAACCTCGCACCGCAAGGAGACGAGATGGGACTTATCGCATATATGCCTTTCGGGCAGTATAGCCTCCAACCCAACGGACGCTACGAGTTAGTCTATTCGCCGGAGAACGCCCGTATCTTCCGCGATGCCGACGGGAATACGGTAGAGAAGCACCAACAGCTGGTGATGAACGACCTCACACGCTACACCGATAAACAGGATTTTGCACCCTTGCGTAATGGGAATGCCAGAAAGAAACTTAACTTCTCGTGGGCAAGCAATGGCGATGAACTGATGATAAACATCAACATGCCCGACCATGAGATTAACCATCGCAACCTGCTCCTGACGGTGCAGCGCGTGGAGGACCAACATGGCAACGCCATGCTCAGCCCCCACACATGGGCGGCTTATGTGTACCGGCAGCAACTGCGTTGGGACAACCCGCAGATTAACTATGAGCAACAGGTTCCCGGTTCCGAGTCTCAGGTTTCAAGTGCGCAGCCTTACACCTTCACCGCCACCATCCGCAACCACGGTGGTACTACGCGGGAGTATCATCTTAACTCCCTGCCCTCGTGGCTCACGGCGCAGCCGGCTTCCGGATTCCTTGCGCCGCTGGAGACGCAGACTATCACCTTCACTGTGGACGAAGGGCTGAACATCGGCGAATATACCGAGTATATCTACCTGACCGACGAGCAACAGTTGGACGACCGCTTGTTGCTCAACCTGCACATAAAAGCCACCTGCCCTTGGACACTCGACCAGACGGAACTCAACCGCTCCATGTCGCTCATCGGGCAGGTACAAATACCCGCCGGGAACGGTACGATACAAATAGATACCGACTCACAGGATATGGTGGCAGCCTTCGTTGGCGAGCAGTGCGTGGCTTTGGCTCCCGTGCGGCTGAATCAGCAGACGAAGCCGGTTACCTACATGACCATCTATGGTAACGATAGCCATGCAGGCAAGGCGCTACGCTTCCAACTCTGGCATGCCAAGAACGGCAAGGTCTATATCCTTGCCCCGAGCGAAGACATCCCCTTCCGCGCCAACGAATGTTATGGCTGCGAGGGTACGCCCATCACGCTCACCGTTACCGACCGACAGGTGCAACTGCTCACGCTGCAGCCCGGGTGGAACTGGTTCAGCCTGTATCTCAAGCCCACCTATCGCTCGGACCTCACGCGCCTCTTCTGTTCATCCGACGCGTGGACAAACGGCGACATCATCAAGAACCCCGAAGAGCAATACTTCGCAGAATATCAGATGAATACCTCGCCAATTCGATGGTATGGTACCCTATCCACGATACGGTACCGCAGCATTTTCTTGGCGCATGTGTCGAATCCTATTCTACTGCAGATTGAGGGCGACCGTTTGGACGATGAGGGACGCACGCTCACGCTTGAGCAGGGGTGGAACGTACTGCCCTATCTCCTGACAGAGAAGCAGTCGCTCACCGACGCCTTGGCTGACTACTACGACGATGCATCCGAGGGCGACCTCATCAAGAGTCGCGATGCCTTTGCTGTCTTCTCCCACGCAGGCAAGTGGGAAGGCAACCTCACATTTATGCAACCCGGGCAGGGGTACATGCTCCGCCGCCTCGCACCCGACCCCTGCTCGTTCACCTACTACACCTACAACCAGTTGGATCAAGGTGCAATTACTAGGGACGCCCCGACTGTCGGGAAGGACAAGGTGCAAGCACTCAAGGAGGTGCGGTCTCTAGGCCGCACCATAGATGAGACGGAATCGATAAAAGTCCTCGCCTCTGCCACTACCATGTCGCTCATAGCAACCATTGAGGTAGATGAAGGATTAGACCTTCATCCTTTATCCTCTACCTACACCCTCGCTGCCTATATCGGCAACAGGCTTGTGGGTGTCGGTTATCCGCAGCAGGTAGGGACAACGACAGAAGACGCTATCTTCTTCCTATCTATCGCCGATGGAGCAGAGGTGGCAAGTGGGCAGTGGGCAGTGGGCAGTGGTCAGGAGGTTAGTGGTCAGATACGCTTTGTCCTTCTCTGCAACGGCGAGCCGGTGGCACACGGCACCCAGACCTTGCCTTATGAGCAAGATACTGTGGTGGGTACGCTACGCAAACCCTATCGTATCACATTCCATTCCATAGACGATATGCAAGAAAAGCCGTATAAGATATTGGAAAATCAACAAATATACATTATTCGCAATGAAAACAAATATAATATCCTTGGCGTTCATTAGCCTTCTTCTTCTGAGTTCGTGTAAGCGCGAGACGATTTTTCCTACCCACCCGCAGCCGGAATGGCAGGTGGTGAGCGATGTAGATATGCGTTATAGCATGACATTAGTAGGTGCGCTACCTGAGCACCTACTCGCCGATGCGGACACCGCAGACATCATCGCTGCCTTCGTAGTAGCCAACTCCGAGAACTCCGACACCCTCTGCTGTGGGCTCACCCATCTCACACCTATCCTCGGCAGCAACGAAAACAACAACGCCACTTACCTCCGCGCCTTCCTCTACATCACCCTGCCAACGGGGGTGAAGGAAGACTGCCGCATTTTCTTTCGCTACTACGCCACCCGCACCCGCTATCTCTACCAAACGGAAAGCACCATTCCCTTCCAATCGGATGCCATCATAGGCAACATCTCCGACCCATACGAGTTCTCTTTCCGAAATAACCCTCTGTAAATCTCCTTTCTCAAGTTGCACCGCCAATGCGGTAATCAATAGCATAAAATCCTCGGTGGGCTTTCATGTGCCCACCGAGGATTTTTCCGTGTCGTTCCGTCTTTGTTTAACTGTAGTATTGGTTATTGGTTAGTGGTTAGAATACCCACATCAGTACTTATCAATGCTCTCGGGGCGGAGTAGGGTACGGATGGTCTTGCCCACATTTATCAAGTGGTCAGCGATACGCTCGGAGTCGCTCGCCAACTCCAGATATTCCGCACCCACCACGGGGATATACTCATCTGCCGACAGGCGCTCCACATTGCGGTCTGCCATCTGGTCGGTCAGTTTATCCACTTGGTCTTCCTGACGGTTGGCGTCTTCCAGTGCCTCAAGGCTCACCTCCATATACGCTTTCATCACGCTCTGATAAACGCTGAACACCCCTTCGCGCACCTGCTCTATCTCATCTTTCAACTTATCGGAGAACGCCACCTTATGGTCGCGCAGCACCTCCGCATACTCAATGATATTGGTCGCGTAGTCCCCTATGCGCTCCAGGTCGCCTATGCTGCGAATGGTGGTGGAGAGGTAGCGATGGTCTATCTCGTTCAGAGGCTTCGAGTTCAGTCGAACCACGTACTGCACGAGGTAGTTATTCAGGTAGTTCAGTTGCGCCTCGTTGTGCTCAAACTCCTCTTTCTGGCGGAAGTCCTGCGTGCAAATCATAGAGATGGCTAAGTCGTAGTTGTGCATCGCCACGGCGGCCATATGCTCTATCTCTAACTTCACCTGACGAACGGCAATAATCGGTGTGCGAAGCATCTTCTCATCCACAAAGAAGAAATGCGGCTTTGCCGACTCGCCTTTCTCCACAGCGAAGTTGTCGGGGATGATACGGCACACGATGTTCACCAGTAGGTTCGTCAGCGGTAGCATTACAACCACCGTCGCGCAGTTGAATATCGTGTGGAACATAGCCATCTGCACTTGCGGCGCGTTGGGGAACATACGCTCAAAGATAATGCCGAAATCCAACTCGCCTTTCGTGGCAAGATAGAGGATAAACGCCACAACCAGGAATACAACCACACCAAAGCAGTTGAATATCAAGTGCATCAGCGCCGTCCGCTTGGCGTTTTTGCCGCTCGTCATACCCGCGATGATCGCCACCACGCACGAACCGATGTTCGAACCCAGCGTGATATAGATACCTTGGTTGAGCGAGATAAGTCCCGCCACTACCATCGTGATGGCTACCGAGGTCATCACCGACGACGATTGGATGATGGCGGTGAAGAGCGCACCAATCACCACGAGCAGGATAGGATTGCCTATCGTGGCAAGGAACTGCTTCACAGCGTCCAGTTGGGCGAAGTCTTCCATCGAACCGGACATCATGCTCAAGCCGACAAACAGCATACCGAAACCTGTGATGATACCACCCACTTTCTTCCACATATCGTGCTTGGCGAACAGGCAGATGAAGGCACCTACACCCGCCAGCGCAGCGAAGATAGTAGTGGTGCTCAGCCCGCTGCCGGACGACAGACCGAGGGCGACAATCTGCGCCGTGATGGTCGTACCGATGTTGGCACCATAGATAATCGTGGCGGCTTGCGCCAGCGACATGATACCTACATTCACGAAACCAATCACCATCACGGTGGTGGCACCGGACGACTGTATCAGCGCGGTGCTCAACGCACCGATACCCACACCGAGCAACTTGCTCTTGCCTATCTTTGAGAAGAGGGCTTTCAGGTGCTCACTGCTGGCAGACTCAAGGTTACTGGACATCATCTGGCAGGCAACAAGGAAGATACCTATGCCTGCCAAAAGCATTAAAATAGCGGTTGCGACTGTTACGAACATAAATATGATTTACGATTTACAATTTACGAATTACGATTTAAGAGGGAAATGATAATTATGAATTATGAGGGCTTATCCTCTATATTATTTTAACATAAATTTCCGCAGATGACCCATTAATAATCAAAAATTTTTTGGGTAATTCGTGGTTTATTTGTGATGATTAATGTTCAAAAAAGAATTATGAGGGCTTATCCTCTGAGCAGTCTGATAATTCAGATTACTCCGACAACTCCGAGCACTCCGATTACTCAGAGCGCACTAATCAAAGCCTTGCTATTATATCCATCAATGAAGATACTCAAATCCTCAGTTACCCTCACATGCCTTACCAACTCCGTCTCCTCCACAGCCGTCATAGCATCAAACTGCGCGAAGTCGTATTTGTCATCCGCCCGCGCGAAGGGGTCCACATTGATGTACCCCACATTAAACGAGGTCATGTTTTGGAAGAAATGCGACCCTTGGCTGGGGTCCACGCGAAAGTCCTCCAGCGAGCACTCCACCAGCGCTTTCGCCTCGCTGATGTCGCCCCACTGCACGGGCACGCCCAGCGTCGGTATCTGCGACCCCCACCGCCCGAAACCTATCAGCACATACGGCGTCCCCGCGGCTTGACACTGTCTGTTCCAAGCCCGTATGGTCTCCGCCATCTCGCGGGTGCGAAGGATGTCGAACGCCTCTTTCTTCAGGTAGATGATGTCCCGCACGCCCTCCACCTTGCCCACGCCTAACGCCGAGCCGGAAGAGATGATAGGTTGCGAGCAATCCACATGCTCCCAGTCCACTTTCGCCATTAGACCATCTGCCGAAATCGGTCGTATCTGCAGCACATGGAACACCACGGGCTCATGCTCCAGATTAACGGCAAACTCTATCTCCACAGGGCATTTTATCTCTGCCTGTGCCACCTCCAGCAGGCGTTTCACGATGTCAGCCAGAGGGAAGGTGTTGAATTTCAGTTGCGACGCAAAGGTGATGAAGCGCGGTCCCTTCGGGTAGCACGAGTCCACAATCCGCATGTTCTCCATGTCGAAGGTCGAAGCAACCAATCGCAGCGACGGAAACAACCCTTCGCATTGGCTGATAGGTATCCGCTCAAGGTTAATGGCATCGTCCACCGAAGTCTTGAAGCGCTCCGGCTGCAGCGACAGCGCGTACATATATTGTTGCGTCTCGCGCATGGTCAAGTCGGGCGTCGAGGTCTGCATCACATGCTTCGGGTGCGCAGGCGAGAACCGCAGCACTTGGTCGCCGTCCACCACCGCTTTCCCAAGTCCGTATGCCACCTTCACTATCCCCTCTTCGGGCTTCTCGTACCCCACGGGGTAGAAGTTGATACTCCGTGCCACGCCGCTTATCACGGGGAAGTAATAGTCGCCCTCACGCTCCCCGCACACCTCCTGCACAATAATCGCCATCTTCTCCTCCGACAGCACATTCGCCGTAGAGGTGATGTATCCGCGCGACGCCGCGTAATAAACCGACGCATACACCGACTTTATAGCCTTCGACAGCAGCCGCAACTCCTGGTCTTCATTCTCCGTGTGCGGTATCATATAGGTGGAATAGACCCCCGCAAACGGCTGATAATAAGAGTCTTCCAACTTGCTTGAAGAGCGCACGGCTATCGGCCTGTGCGACACGCGGATGAAATGCCGCAACGCTTCTGTCAACTCGTGGGGCAGGGTAGAAGCCACGAACTCCGACAGTATCTCCTCGTCCGAAATCTCCGAGTTTATCACATACTGCAAGCCGTTGTCGTGGATGAATTGGTCGAAATAATCCGTGGTAATCACCATTGTCCGCGGCACGAGGATACGCACACCCTCCCATTGGTCGTAAAGGTCGTATTTCTGCAAGATATGGTTCAGGAACGCCAGTCCTCTGCCCTTGCCGCCTAATGCCCCGTTGCCGCAACGCGCGAACCAGATAGTGTCGTTGTATGTCTCGGGATGGTATTTCGCCACCACGCCCTGCGCCTGGTTGATACGGTAGTCGTGGATGGTCTTCACATTGATATGTCTCACGCGCTCGATGTCGCTGTCATCTTTGATGGTCAGCGGGCTCACCTGCTGCCCTATCGCGAACAAGCCGCGCGCAAACAGCCATTTGCTCAAATAGTTATTGTCGCTCAGGTAGCGGAAAGCCTCGGGCGAAATACGCGCTATCAGGTGCTCAAACGCCTCCAAGTCGTGTGCACGACCTATCTCCTCATGGGTGCGAGGGTCTATGGCAACGAAGTCGCCAAAGCCGAACTCACGACCGATGTAGTCGCTCAACTCCTGCGTCAGCGTCTTGCTTTTCTTCACGATAAAGCCCACATGCATCTGCTCTGCCATTGCCCGCATGCTTTCTTGCGAACTCTGCAACAGGAAAGGCATTGTCGGGTTATCGTGCCGTATCAGGCGGCATAATTCCAACCCTGCATCTAACTGCTCGCTCTCGGCGGGGTCGCCCTTGTGCCGCACGAAACCGATGTCGGAAATCACGCCGATGATATTCTGCTTATACCTATTATATAGGTTCATCGCCTCATCCAAACAGGTCGCCATCAGCACTTTCGGCCGTGCCCGCTTGCGCACTATCTGTTGCTTCTCGTTCAGTGCGTCTTGTATCGCTATCTTGTTCTGTTGTAGCACTAATTTGTAGAGCAGCGGCAGGTAGGTAGAGTAGTAGCGAACGGAGTCCTCCACCAAAATAATAGCACGAACACCCTCCGTCAGGATGTCGTGCTCTGCATTCAGTTTGTCCTCTAATAGTTTGATGATGGCGATAATCAGGTCTGCCGAGTTGTTCCAGCAGAAGAAGTAGTCAATGGGCGACGCGCTCGAGTGCTCTATTTGTTGAAAGGCGACCTTCGAGAAGGCAGACAGCAGCACTATCGGTGTCTCCGGCGCCATCGTCTTCATCTTCGCCGCATCGTCAAACACGCCGTGTGCCCCGTTGCTCACAATGATAATCAGGTCAAAACCTTCACCGAGTCGCCCTAAGGCTTCACCGGTGGTCTCTGCGCGGAGGATAGCGGGCGGGTTGCTTAGGTTGAGTTCAGCGTACTCTTGCGCTATCTGCACATCGATATGCCCGTCTTCCTCCAATGCAAAACTGTCGTAATTGTTGCAAACAAGCAGGATACGCCGTATCCTTCGTGCCATCAAGGCGGTATAGTCGTTGGTGCTTGCAGTGGTAAGCATAAGGTCGCTAAACTCAATTCGGCTGCAAAGATACATAAAAAAATCAACATATGCAAATAATTTCCCACTTTCTCCTGTTTTTTCTTTTCCCACTCTCTCCCCACACACACCTCACTCCCTCCCCACACATCTCCCATCCCCTCCCTAACTCGCTCGATTCCTTCAACCAACCCTCTCGAAAGCAGAGTTAACGATTAGTTAGTGATTAGTTAGTGATTAGTTAGTGATTAGTTAGTGATTCAACCACCTTTCCGCCACCCTTCCGCCGACGGTTGCCCACGCGGTTGCGCACACCACTCGGAGGCAATACGCCATCCTCGACAACCCCCACAGAAAGACCGATTCCCGAACGAAATATGTTATGCAACATGTTTTTGCTTTTTTACTGACTATTTTGCGAAAAAAAGCAAACCATCCCTTGCATATTTCAAAAATAATCAGTAACTTTGCGCCAAAAATCAACAACAACCATTCATCTAATACACAATCTTTATGAATAAACACATCTTCTATTTGGCATTTCCTTTGCTGCTCGCCGGTTGTGGCGCCAAGACGCCTGTAGAGCAGATTGTTACGGGCGAGCCCATCAAACCTATTCGTATGGTGGCGGACACCACCGAAATCTACACTACCGACTATCTGCCCCTACTGATGGCGCAGAATGGTCAGGTAGCAGACTTGGATTGGATAGCCACCGAACGGTTGGAGGTGATGCTGCCCGCAGGTAGTGCTAAATTAGCCGAGAACGCCCTCCCTGAGCGCATGCTGCTTGTGAACCACGACAACAACATCCAGGCGTTGTTAGTGTTCGACGGCAAGGAAGGCATTGTCGTTCCTGTGTTGCCCGCCAAGCCCATTAAGCCCGCGCTGGTCTCCGAGAGTTACCAAGACGGCTCCCTCACCGTCCGCTTCACAGAACCCGTGGCAAACCCGCGCTTCATGGTGCTGTTGCAGAATACCAATCTAAACAACGACCTCTGGACTGCCAATAGCGACGGCTCGTGGACGCTCCGGCTGAGCGAGAGCCATGAGTTGGCGAAATGCAACAAGGGGCGCGCTTTCCTCAGAGTCTATGCCGAGGACGACACCTATTTATATAATGACCTGCTTATCCCCTTGCAGGACGGCGTACCCGTTACCGATGTGGCGCAACTCAACCGCCACGACGACAACGCGCAGGTGCTCTACTCCCTGATGATTGACCGCTTCGAGAACGGCAACACCACCAACGACCGAAAACTCAATTCCCCGGAGGTGCTGGATATCGTGGACTACCAAGGAGGCGACTTCGCAGGTATCACCAAGCGTATCAACGAGGGATGGTTCGACGAACTCGGTATCACCACGCTCTGGATTTCCCCCATCACGCAGAACCCGTGGACGGCATGGGGAAAGTACGACTTCGAACAGAAGCCCGACGGCACCTACGACAACAAGTTCGACCCCACGA
Organism: Bacteroidales bacterium; assembly: GCA_022777485.1. Taxonomy (GTDB): domain Bacteria; phylum Bacteroidota; class Bacteroidia; order Bacteroidales; family Paludibacteraceae; genus Colicola. The sequence goes on along the minus strand of JALFGC010000011.1, from coordinate 9,904 downwards.
AACCCTATACCAAGTTCTCCGGATACCACGGCTATTGGCCTATCTATATCACCGTTTTGGAGCAGCGTTTCGGCACCGAAGCGGAGTTCAAGGCTATGCTCGACGCTGCCCACGCGCACAATATGAATGTGGTGCTCGACTATGTTGCCAACCATATGCATATCGAGTCCCCTACATTGCAGGAGCACCCCACTTGGCACACCGACTCTATCCTGCCCGATGGACGCCGCAACTTCGAGTTATGGGACGAGGCACGCCTGACCACATGGTTCGATGTCCACATCCCCACGCTTGACCTCGAGCGCGAAGAGGTATGCCAACCCATGACCGACTCCGCCCTCTACTGGCTGGCGAACTACGACCTCGACGGCTTCCGACACGACGCTTGCAAGCACATCCCCTTGAACTACTGGCGTATGCTCGGGCAGAAGATGGCATTGCGCTTCCCCGATAGGCATATTTGGATGATTGGAGAGACCTACGGCGACAACCAACTCATCGGCTCCTATGTGAAGACGGGTATGCTGCCCGCGCAGTTCGATTTTAACATTTACCACACCGCTATTGATGTATTGGGAAAACCCAACCAATCTATGAAGCGCATGGCTCAAACCATCGAATCTTCGTTGGCAAGTTACGGTGCCCACCACACCATGGGAAATATCTCCGGCAACCACGATAAGTGCCGCTTCATCTCTTTGGCAGGTGGTGCTGTCCGCTGGGATGAGAACGACAAACGCGCCGGATGGACGCGCGAGGTAGGCGTTACGGCTGACGGCGACGCTGCCCGCGAAGAGGCTGCATACAAAGCCGCGATGTTGCTTGAGGTCATCAACCTCACCATCCCGGGCGTGCCCTGTATCTATCAAGGCGATGAGTACGGACAGGCAGGAGCCAACGACCCCGACAACCGACAGATGATGCGCTTCGGAGGACTCACCGAACGCGAGCAGGCATTCCGCCAAGAGGTGCAAGACCTCATCCGCCTGCGCCGCAACTCGATGCCGCTACTCTATGGCGACTACATCCCCGTGGAGGCGACCGACAGCCGCTTGGTATTCGACCGCATCTACCTCGGCGACCGCGTCCGAGTAACCATCGACCTCGACTCGCTGGCGTATAGCATCGAATGACCCAAGGCTCTGAATACTCTGAAAACTCAGAAAACTCAGAATACTCAGAATACTCAGATTACTCCGAGTACTCCGATGATTCAGAGCATGAGCCCTCTTAATTCATAATTCTTAATTCTTAATTAAATCACATTACTATGAAACGCATTTCTCTTTTTCTCCTTGCAGCCGTTGCGCTGATAGGGATGAGTTGCCAACCGGAGCAACCGAAGACCCACACCGAATGGGCATACGATGCTACTATCTACGAACTCAATACGCGCCAACTGACCCCCGAAGGGACATTCGCAGCAGCAGAAGCCGTGTTGCCCGAACTCAAAGAGGCGGGGATAGACATCATCTGGGTGATGCCATGCCAACCTATCGGCGTTCTCACGCGCAAAGGCACGCTTGGCAGTTACTATTCTATCATCGACTACTGCGCCATCAACCCCGAGTTCGGCACACGCGCCGACTTCGAGCATTTCCTCGCCAAAGCGCACGAGATGGGCTTTAAGGTTATCCTCGATTGGGTAGCCAACCACACTGCGCCCGACAGCGAATGGACCAAGAACGAAGGCTGGCACTACCGCGACTCCCTCGGCAACCTCATGGTGCAGTACGATTGGACCGACATCTCCAAACTCAACTACGAGAACCAAGACATGCGCAACGAAATGCTCCGTTGCATGCGCTGGTGGATGGACTCTATCGGTATCGACGGCTTCCGCTGTGATGTAGCAGGCGAAGTCCCCACTGACTTCTGGAATTGGGCGATGGCGGACATCCGCAAAGACCACCCCGATATGTTCACCCTTGCCGAGGATGAAGCCAAGGCGCAAGAACTCACCGAGTCGGCATTCGACATGTACTACGGCTGGGAGTTGCACCACCGGATGAACAATGTAGCGCAGGGCAAGAGCACCGTGGAAGACCTCTGGGCATACTTCGCCAAAGCCGACACTACCGTCCGTGCCAATGCCATACGCATGAACTTCACCTCCAACCACGACGAGAACTCTTGGAATGGCACCGAACAAGAGCGCATGGGTGCTGCCGCACACCTCTTCGCAGCCTTTACCTATGTCGTGCCGGGCATGCCCCTTATCTACACAGGCCAACTCAGTGGCAACCACCATCGCTTGCAGTTCTTCGAGAAAGACTGCATCGACCGTGTGCCTGACGCAGCAGAATTTGACATGTATAAGCGCCTCAACGACCTGCGCAAGGCGAACAAGGCATTGTGGAGTCCCGAGCAAGGTGCACCGATGCTGCGTATTCCCGCCGACAACGAGAAAGTCTTTGCTTGCGTGCGTCCCTCTGCGGACGGAAAGAACACCGTGCTGGCATTCATGAACATGTCTCCGAGCGAGTACATAGTCAACTTCGACCTCACCGGCTACGAAGGCGAATACACCTCTTTCAAGACGGGCGAGAAGAAGAAATACAACAACCGCCTCACCAAAATCCTCAAACCGTGGGAAGTCTGCATCCTCACCAAATAAGTTTGGCAATGAAATAGCAATTTCGCCTGCATATAATGGAAATAGCCACCCTATTCAATGGGGTGGCTATTTTTCATTATCTATGGGATGTCTATTACTAATAAATCTATCATTAATTCCTAACTCCTATCATGTATTGCATGAAAAAAGTATATCATTTGCAGAAAACGACCATTATACAATAATGAGTTGCAGCGCCATGCCTTTCAGTTGCGTAACGATAGAGGAGGGGATACTGCGGTCGGTGATGATGGTATTTATTTCTTGTACCTGTGCGATATGGCAGAAACTGCGTTTGTTGAACTTCGTTGCATCGAAGACAGCAATTGTTTGACTGGCTTGTGCAATCATTGCTTGATTGAGCATGGCTTCCTCCAAATTAGGGGTAGAGATACCCGATTCCAACGAGAACGAATCGACGCCAAGAAATAGTTTGTAGTTGCTGAAATGGGAAAGTGTATTCATTGCCAGGGGACCAATAGTGGAGTGGCTGTTGATACGCAGGTGTCCGCCTAAGACTATGACGGTGAAGCGATTGTAGCGTAGGCATACCTCCGCGATGTTCACCGAGTTGGTGATGATAGTCAGGTCGTAGAAATTATCTAAGTTTTTGGCTATCTCAAGGGTGGTCGTACCCGAGTCGAGCATGATAAGGTCGCCATTCCGTATGAGTTTGGCGGCGGCTCTGCCTATGCGCTCTTTCTCTTGCGCGTTGAACATGCGCTTCTTGGCGATGTTGCTGTCTTCATTGAGGTTCTCCACGGGCTTACGAATGGCGCCTCCCCTGGTTCGATTGAGAAGGTTTCGCTGCTGAAGGATGGTTAAGTCCTTTCGAATGGTGACGGTGGAGGTATGAAATAATAGACTAAGTTCGTTGACCGACACTTCATTGTTGCTGTTCATCAACTTGAGAATCAATGCTCTGCGTTCTTTGGCAGAGTAATTCTTTTCCGTGCTGATGGTTTCGAGAAATGTTTCGTTCATAATTCTTCGGGGTTTAGATGACAGCGCAAAAGTACTAAAAAATTTTGATATGCGAAAACAAATGTTGCTTGTTTTTGGTTAAATAAACATTCCGAAACATTTCGAAATGTTATTTTTTACATATGAAGAATATCTAATTATCAGAAAATCATTACTTTATAATATACCTTTCGAAAATATGTTTTATAACATACTCATTTCGTCTATCTAAGTAGTGAAAATAGTGTACCTTTGCCAAAGAAAATAGGCAAAACTACCTAATTAGTATACTGTTTAACCTTAAATAATTCAATCGTTATGAAAAAATCTTTTCTTTGTTTGGTTGCTGTGTTGTCAGCAATGGTTATGAATGCCGCCGTAGTGAATATTGACCTCTCTACGGGTCAGCAAATCAACAACACCTATCCGGTGGTGGGTACGGTGAACGCTTCCGGTGAGTTGACGGTAACCTACGACTTCAACACCGGTGTAGAGTGGCCCAACGGCGGTTTGGAGTTCAGCGTGGACTATCTGTCCAATGTAACAAACCTTTCGTTTGATTTGATTGGTGATGTAGAGGCTACGGAATGGACGACTCTGCATATTTATTTGAAAGATGCGAAAGGTACGCGTTGGGCTTCTTCTCCGAACATTGGCGGTACGCCTACCGAGTGGACAACCCAAAGTCTATTGCCGAGTTCTCCGCTGTGGACAACGGTGGATTACGAGTATGGAGCAGAGGAGATTGTGGCTGTGGGATTTCTGGTGAATCCGAGCGGCGACCAAAAGGGGCAGTTCCAAATTCGTAATGTGAAACTGACATACACCGAAGAGGGAGGTCAGCAGGCGGAAGACATGGTAATTGATTTGAGTACCGCCGTGCAAGCCAATACGCCGTGCACATGGACACTGAATAGTAATAATGAACTGATGGTCAACTACGATTTGGCGGCATGGGGGAATGGCGGTCCTAAGTTCGCATTGCCCAATATCAAAACGGATAGGGTAGAGAGCATTCAGTTTGAGTTCATTGGGGATGAGGCGCTGAGCACATGGACATCGTTTCAAGCCTATTTAGAGGATAACAACGGTATCAAATGGTATAATCAAGCCGTCGATTTGCACTTGAACGGCATAGGCACTTGGACTTTGCAGAAGTACTTACCCACCGATGAACTTTGGACTACGGGTAATACCTTAGGTAGTGTGTATTCGGCTTTGGTCTTCCTTGCTAACCCGGGTGTAGCAACGAAAAGTAGTTTCGGTATCCGCAAGGTGAAAATCAATTTTGTACAAGCCGCTTCCACAGGCTTAGAGCAGATGGAGGTTTGCCCCAAAGTGGTGAAAATCATTGAGAACGGTCAACTGCTTATCATTCGTGACGGGGTACGCTACAATGCAATCGGTAACCGTCTGTGATATACTAATCTAATAGAGGAAAGGATATGCGTTGTCGCAGCAATGGTCATATTGTGTTCGCAGCCCGCAGGGTGTGTCCTATCGTGATGGCACTCATGTTGCTAACGGGTTTCTACGGTTGCTCTACGGAGGAGCAGCGTAGCCTGACCTATCGCTCAGACCATACCTACATTCCCGTGGTGAAGACGCTACGGGAAGTGCCTATTGGGCGTAGTCCAAAGAATATCATCCTCATGATAGGCGACGGCATGGGTCTGACGCAGGTGAGCGCGGCGTGGGTAGTGAATCATGGTCAACTGAACATGGACGCTTTCCCATACACAGGTCTCAGCCGCACCTATTGTGCTGACACGCTCATCACCGATTCGGGCGCAGGCGGCACAGCATTGGCGACAGGGTACAAGACGCGCAAAGCACGCGTATGCACGGACGCAGATGGGAGAGAACTGACTTCTCTACTCGGTTATGCGCACTCCATTGGCAAACGCACTGGTGTGAGCGTGGTGTGCAGATTATGTGATGCTACACCTGCTGATTTCTGTTGCCACACGGAAAACCGCGATATGTATGATGATATCATTGCCGACTATTTGGATGGCATTGCGGATTACGTGGCGGGAGGCGGCATGTATTTCTTCACTCACCGTCTAGACGGTAGGAATATCTTCCGCGAGTTGGGTGAGAAAGGTTACCACCTGTATTGTTGTTCAGATAGCCTGTTTCTAGCCGCAGAACTGCCTGTCTTTGCTGTGCTTGCCGATTCGGAGTATGTGGCATCGCCTGCTCGCGGCGATCTCTTTTTGCGCCAGACTATGCACGCCATACGGTTGCTGCAGTCGGACGATGGTTTTGTGATGATGATAGAGGGGTCTTGTATTGACGATTACTGCCATGCCAATCAACTCAGCACAGCCCTTGAAGAAGTGTTGGACTTCGATAGGACAGTGGGTGCTGTGTTGGAATGGGCAGAGGAGGACGGCGAGACATTAGTGGTGGTTACCGCAGACCACGAGACGGGAGCTTTGACGCTGCAAGGCGGCTCCATATCACGCGGAGAGGTGGAGTGTGTGTTCGGCAACCAAAGCCACTCCGGCGTGCTGGTACCTGTTTATGCATACGGACCGGGGGCAGAGCACTTTACAGGCATTATGGAGAATGCGGAAGTAGGTCAAAGACTGATAGCATTAACGCTAAAAAACGACTAACTATTTCGAAACGTTTCGAAAGGGAAAATGAGGGCACTAAATAAAAGTAACATACTGAAAATAAGCAGATTGTATTAATTGGGCGAAACTATGCTATAAAACATATGTTTTGTTTTGTTACTCTCAACGAGATTGAGTACTTTTGCAGTCGAAATGAATAAATTGTAATGATTTTATAGTTATGAAAGACACTTTCACGTACAAAGAGATTTTTCAGCAGCCGAGTGTGTGGCTGAAAGCGTATTCACAAATGGTAGAACGCAAGGATGAGATTAGCGCTTTCATGCATCGTTATCTGTCTCCGGAGACCGATGTGGTGTTGACCGGCGCAGGTACGAGTGCTTTTATCGGAGATGCAATAGCCCCATTGCTTCGACCGATATGGGGGAATGTGCGGGCGGTGGCAACCACCGACATTGTTACGAATGGCGCTTTTTATCTTCGCCAAGACCGACCGTTGCTGTTGGTTAGTTTTGCGCGTTCGGGCAATAGCCCCGAGAGTGTGGCAGCCGTGGAGGTAGCAAACGAGTTGTGCAAAGAGGTGGCACATATATATATAACATGTAATGCGCAAGGGCATTTGGCAACATCGGCTAAGGGTGAGCATATTCTGACGCTATTGCTCCCCGAAGAGACGGACGACAAGAGTCTGGCTATGACGAGCAGTTTCTCGACTATGTTGCTGACTTGTCTCATGCTCAGCCAAATAGACCATATCGAGCAGGAACGCAGCAAGATAGAGGCAATTGCGTTGAATGCACAGGCGGTGTTAGGACAGTATGAGGGCAATCTGTCGGCAATAGCAGGGCGAAAGTTTGAGCGTGGTGTCTTCTTGGGTAGCGGTGCTATGAAGGGCATTGCAGAAGAGTGCCATCTGAAGTTGCAGGAACTTACCGATGGAGCTGTAGTTTGCAAGTTCGATAGTTTCTTAGGATTCCGTCATGGTCCGAAGGCGGTGGTGAACGAGAAGAGTATTCTTGTCTATCTATTGAGCGATGATGAGCATGTGCAGCGCTATGAGCGCGATTTAATCAAGCAGGTAGCGGCGAACAACCATGTGGTGGCACAGGTGATAGTAACGACCGGCAAACGCGTGGAGATAGAGGGTGTGAATGCAGACTTGCAGGTGGTGATGCCCCACACGAGCGAAGAGGCAGGTATCTATACTCTGCTCCCATATGTCATCGTAGGGCAACTATTGGGCTTCTATGCCTCTGTGGCGCACGGCTTATGCCCCGACACACCTTCCGTATCAGGCAACATCCACCGTGTTGTAGAAGGAGTGAAAATCTATCATTAACATTACCGGGACGCCCCGACAGTGTCGCAGGTGGTACAAAAATTACCGGGGTAAAAGCATGCGCCCTCATAATTCGTAATTATCAGAGCATGCGCCCTCATAATTCATAATTCATAATTCATAATTATCTTATGGCAAAGACAGAAGATATCCTCCGCAGAATGGAGGAGTTGAAAACGCAAACGGGTGTAAGCAGAACCTTATTTGCTGCTTGTCCGAACTCCTTATCGGTTATCAAAGCATCGTTCCGCGCTGCAAAACGTAATAATGCACCTATCTATTTCGCCACGACGCTGAACCAAGTGGACTGCGACGGCGGCTATACGGGTATGACACAATCGGAGTTTACGAAGATACTTCGTCGCGAGGCAGCCGCTGTACACTACGAGGGGCCGTATATCGTAGCGATAGACCACGGTGGTCCGTGGTTGAAGGACAAACAGTCGATAGAGCGATGGAGCACAGAACAGGCGATGGAAGGCGTGAAGAAGTCTTACGAAGCAGCCTTGTTGGCGGGTTACGACCTGATACATGTGGACCCGACGGTGGATATCTTCTTGCCGAAGGGAGAGATTATTGATATCCATATAGTCGCAAAGCGTACGGTGGAACTAATAGCCCATGCAGAGGCATTCCGCAAAGCGCACAGCCTGCCGCCTATCTCCTATGAGGTGGGTACCGAGGAGGTGCACGGTGGCTTGGCAGACCCGAAGACCTTTGACACTTTCTTGATAGACCTGAAAGCCGGTTTGGCAGCAGAGGGCTTGTCGGATGTATGGCCATGCTTCATTGTCGGCAAGGTGGGAACGGACCTGCATACTACGACCTTCGACCCCGATGTGGCAAAGGAACTGACCGCCAAGGTGCGACCATACGGCAGTTATATCAAGGGACACTACACAGACGATGTGAGCAACCCCGAGGCATATCCCATGTCGGGTATGGGTGCAGCGAATGTAGGACCGGAGTTCACGATGAATGAATACGATGCTTTGGCGGAGTTGGAGCAAGAGGAAATCAAGCATTTTGAAGCAGGAAGTATCCCCCAACTGAGTCATATCACGAGGGTGCTATGGCAGCAAGTTTATGAATCGGGACGATGGAAAAAATGGTTGCACGGAGATGAAGTGGGCAAAGACCTCAGCGAGGTATCTTCCGAAAGGCAGTTATGGCTGGTAAAGACCGGTTGCCGCTATATTTGGCAGAAAGCAGAAACGCTTGTGGCACGGCAATTGCTGTATGATAATTTGAAATATGTTGGTGTGAATGCGGAGGAAGTGGTTCTCATGCGCATAGAGCACAACATGGACAAGTACTACCGTGCGTTCAACCTAATAGATCTGAACGACATGCTCGGGGACCTATAAACATGAAATGATAATCACTTATGGCTGAAAAAGAATTTGATATCATTGCCTTGGGAGAGTTGAATGTAGATTTGATACTCAATCAGATAGACGGCTTTCCGGAGGTAGGTAAAGAGAAGTTTGCGCGTCAGATGACGCTGACGCTTGGCAGTTCGACGGCTATCTTTGCCGCCAATGTGGCGGCGTTGGGGGCGCGTGTGGCGTTCTGCGGTATGATCGGTAAGGATGTGTTTGGCGAGTTGGTGGAGCAGAGCCTGCAAGCCAAGCATGTGGATACGCGCTATCTCATTCGTAGCCCGAAGCATGCTACGGGGGCAACCATCTGCCTCAACTACGCAGAGGACCGCGCGAACATCACCTATCAGGGGGCAATGGATGCACTCAGTTGGGCGGATGTAAACCATGATATCTTGCGCCATACGAAACACCTGCATATCTCGTCTATCTTCATGCAGAGCGGTCTTCTCCGCGATTTGCCCGCTATTCTCCGCGCGTGTGCAGAGAGCGGCATTACCACTTCGCTCGACACCCAATGGGACCCGACGGAGCAGTGGCTTTTCCCATACCAAGAACTCCTGCCGCTCATCAGCGTGTTTATGCCGAACGAGAAAGAGTTGTGCGCCCTGACGCATACGGAGACGCTGGAAGACGCTATCGCCGCTGTGCAGCCTTATATCAATACCTTGGTCATCAAGCAAGGAAGCAAGGGCTCGCTCATGGTTAGCAAGGATGGGTCTCGTCGTCAGCAACCGGCGTTGCTGAATAAGCATGTGGTGGACGCCATCGGCGCGGGCGACTCGTTCGATGCAGGATTTGTCAGTCAGTTTGTAGCAGGTAGGTCGCTGGCAGACTGTCAGCAGTACGGTAATATGACCGGTGCTGTGAACACCACCGCTGCGGGCGGTACAGCGGCTTTTGTCTCGAAAGAACATGTAGAGCAAGTAGGAAAACAGTTGGAAATTTCATGTTAAGCATTGCATGTTAAAACGCGAATAAGAACTCTCAACTCTCAACAACAAACATTATGAAAACA
>JALFGC010000080.1 GCA_022777485.1 Bacteroidales bacterium | reverse complement strand
TCCCCGCAAGCAACGCGCAGTGGGGTGGCTTCAGGGAGGGATGGGGTGGGTCCTACTCTTCCGCCAATCGTCCGATAATCGTCTCATTGCCGCGCACCAAGTCGCCCACCGCCACAAACATCTCCGTGTTCAGCGGCAGATACATATCCACACGCGAGCCTAACTTAATGAAACCCAGATGGGTATTTCTGTGCGACTGCTTCCCCACCTTCGCGTAGGTTACTATCCGTCGAGCCATCGCACCGGCAATCTGCCGCACGGCAATCTGCACTTTCGACGGCGTCTCTATCACCACCAGCGAACGCTCATTCTCCGTGCTCGACTTCGGCAGCCAAGCACCCAAATGGCGACCTTTCTGGTGCTCAGAAACAAGTATCGTGCCCTCTATCGGATACCAGTTCGCATGCACATTAAACGGCGACATAAAGATACTCACTTGCAGCCGCTCCTCGTGGAAATACTCATTCTCCATCGTCGGCTCCACAACCACCACGCGCCCGTCGGCAGGTGCCACCAAGAAGTTCGGGTCATCCAACTCCAGCACGCGCACAGGGTTGCGGAAAAAGTAGGTAACAAACACTAACAGTATCGCCGACAACACCAACAGTATCGCGAACAGCCAATGCGCCGTGTACATGAACGCAATGATATTCACCACAAACAGCACCAGCGTCAAGCCGATGATGGTGTTTCGCCCCTCGCGATGTATCTTTACTCGTTTGATTTTTTTCATATTTCAGTTAGTGGTTAGTGGCATTATTTTAGAGTCGATTGTAATCATCTTCCCCCCTCCTTTAGGGAGGGCATGGGTGGCTTTTCCTCTAACTCCACTGCCCAAACGGGAACTGTGCAATCATCGCCGCCGCTTGGTCAATACCTTGCTGTATCTTCTTGTCCAGCATCATCTTGAACATCATCGGGATATCTGCCTTCAGTGTCAGTTTGATTCGGGTGTCCATCGGAGCCACCTCTTTCATCTGTATCCAAAAGTTCATCTCCATCGGAATACCCTCAGCGCCATACTTAATCACCTCATTCTCAGTCTTATCCACTATCAAGATGGTGATTTTCTGCCCCAGTCCGTCCACTTTCATGCGCACACTCTCGTCCTCTATCTCCAACTCCTGCACCTTGTCTTTCGGAATCAAATCCTTCACCCGCTCAAGGTTCTTCAGGTTACTAAACACGCTGTATATCTGCGCGGCAGAAGCCACCACTTTGGTAACTGCACTCTCGTATTTACACTCCGACATAAAATTTTCTATTTTTAAGATTCATATTTCCTGTCCCGAAAGCAATTTTTTCGCGGGTCTCCCGTGGGTCGTTCGCGGGTCGTTCGCGGGTGCCCCATGCAAGAAAAAGGTACGATTATTAAGATTTACTGCTTTTCTTCCACCGTGCAGGGTTCTTGCGCCAATCATCCAGCGCCTTCCAATCTTCCTCTTTCCCAATTCCCTCTGCTCGCGCCTGCTGCACTACCGCCTCATAGTTCGTCAGCGACACCAAAGGCACATCTGCCTCCTTAAACAACTTCGTCGCATTCGGCAACTGGTAGTCAAATATCGTTACCACGCCTTCCACCGAACAACCGCTATTGCGCAGCGCTTCCACCACGCTCATCGCATAGTGTCCTATACTCACCTGATTCTCAATCACTACCACTTTCTGCCGAGGACGCAAATCGCCCTCAATCTGATTCTCCAACCCGTGGTCTTTCGGAGTCGGGTGCACATACACATAAGGCAACGCCAACTGGTCTGCTACCAGCGCACCATGCCCTATCGCATTCACCGCTATGCCCGCAACAACATCCGCATCAGGGAACAACTCAGCCACCATTCGAGCCAATTCCAACTTGATGAAACTGCGAATATAAGGATAGGAAAATACTTTCCTATCATCAAAGTAAATAGGGGATTTCCAACCGTTTGCCCATATAAACGGACTCTTCGATTGCACGCTGAAGCATTTTAATTGCAGCAACTTCTTTGCCACCAATAGTTCCAATTCATTCATAGTCAGCCTCCTCCTCTGCAGGGGTATTGTTTCTAACAAGTTAAATCCGCGGCAAAGTTACAACTTTTTTCTGATATATGCAAGCGTTTCTCATTTTTCCAAACGATTTTGGTATTTTTCCACCTGCATGGAAGTCAGTTTGATACGCCGCTCCACCTCCACCATATCTCGCATTGTCATCCCCAATCGGTAGGTCTCCATCAATGCCTCCTTGTCTGTCTGCGAGAGGTAATATACCGCCCTCGACCGACTCCCGCGCAACTCCACCCTCACGCGCGCGCTCCTATTTATGTCTATGAAGTGCAAGCACCGCAACGCCTCGTCTCCCTCTATCGTCAGCGTCTCGTGCCAACCTTCAGCCTCAAAAGCATGCACATCGCCCGTAAATGTATCTTCCAGATTATCAGCACTCAACACCACTCGCTCAAAACCCAGCGCACGCTCACCGAAATAGTAGAACCGCACTATCGTCTGCCCGTCATCCCGTACATAGGTCTGGATGTAGTTGCGCGCCGTGTTGCTTGTGGTGCGCAGCAGCCGGTGCACATAATGCCCCTTGTCCTCATACCGTGCATCCTTCTCATACTTAAACCGAGGCAGCAAGGAATCCAGCGTGGGCACCAACATCTGCTGCAGCGAGTCGTAGTACGCCAGCGTCCGCTCCTGCGCCAACAGCGCGAGGCTGTCCTGCGAACGCTTCTCCGCCTTCCGCACCTCCACCTTCGAGGGCTGCTTCACACAACCGCTCCACATACACAGAAAGCCAACTGCAACAAGTAAACCCGATACCGCACTAAAAATCCTTCTCAGTCTCTTCATCTTTTTCGTTTGTCAATATCTTCCCATGCGAATAGAAATAGCCATACATCACCATCATTATCAGCACGATACAGATACTGAACACCCCCAGCAAAATCGTATCCTCCGTACCAATCGTATCCAGCATCTCCGCACTACCCTCTTCGAGGTAGTTGTATGCCCAAAACGCCACTACCACTGCCGCACAATTGTTCACAAAGTGCATCAACATCGGCACCCACAGGCTCCCCGTCCACCATAGCATATACCCGAACATCGCCCCCAACAGCATTCGCGGCAAGAAGCCGTAGAACTGCATGTGCACAAAACTGAATATCGCTGCAGTAGCCCATATCGCTACATGCCTGTTGCGCGTGAACATCCCTTGCACCACTCCGCGGAAAGTCAATTCCTCCCCCACTGCAGGCAGCAATGCCATCAAGCCGATATTCACCAGCAACCCGCCTACCGTATCCACTTGCAAAAACTGCTCCGTCAGTTGCGCCGCCGCATCCTCCTGCATCCGCATCCACTGCTCTATCCCGCTCATCCACTCCGGCAACACCATCTGTTGATTCCATGCGCTCAGCAGGTTTATCCCGGGTATCGCCAGCAACATCACAACCACTGCCGCCAGCGCCTCCTGCCACGATGGTTTACTGTCCAAGTGCAGCCACTGCATAGGGGTATTGCTCCATAGATATGCACCCGCCAAAGCCGGCAGCAGGAAAGTCGCCACCGATTGCAGCAACTGCAGCCATTTCATCCCTACCAAACCATCACGATTCGGCAAAAAGAACCACACACCAAACGCTACCATAGTCAACACACCCATGATACCCAACCACACCAGCACCCGCACCAAGATAGATGCATTCGAAATTTTACCTTTCAACATAAACCTTACACATTGGAATTACTAAAAATAAATAAGTTACGCAGATATTCTTTCAATATTCTTTTCATTTCATGGGGAATTTGAGGATAGCAATGCCCTCATAATTCTTATCTTCGCTACGCTCCGAACGATTGTTTCATAATTCAAGAAGGGTCGACATCCGCCAGTATGGTTGTGCCTTTGCAGTCCGCGAGTGATTG
>JALFGC010000069.1 GCA_022777485.1 Bacteroidales bacterium | reverse complement strand
GCGTATCTCTCCGTCTCCCCCTTAAAGGGAGAGGGGGATGAAGCGCTGAGGATGGTAGGGGCAGAGAACAAGATTAAGACTAATAGAAGATGTTTGGTGTGCATGATGTATATGGTATTTCGGAGTAATCGGAGTAATCGGAGGATTCGGAATGGTCGGATATGGGGATTATACATTGATTATGGTGATGCCGGCGCCACCACGGTCGGGGTCGCCATCGCGGAAGGTGAAGAGGGAGCGGTGGTATTTGGCGCGGTGGGCATTTTGCCCGTTAAGGTAGTCGCGGACCAGTTGCTTGAGTGCGCCAGTGCCCGTGCCATGCAAGACCGTTACCTCGCCGGCGTTGACCATGACGGCATCGTCCATGAAGCGGATGAAGGTCTCTAATGCCTCGTCCACGCGCATGCCGCGGAGGTCGAGATAGGGGGTGAAGTCGGCTTTGCGTTTGAGTTGGTAGTTGATGGTGGAGGGTTGAGCGTTGAGGGTTGAGCGCTTTGTGGTCTTCTCCTTGGGGAGGTGTGTGGGACCCTCGTTTGATAGGGTGAGGTGGCGGAGGGCGGCGAAGTCGCGGAGGACTTTGGGGGTGGTAGTCGGAGTATTCTGAGTATTCGGAGTGCTCGGAGTATTCGGAATAGTCTGCGTTTTTCTGCTATTTCGAGAGGGTTTTTCGGGGGAGGCTACCTTCTCTTTCATTGCCTCGACACGGGCGCGTGCTTGTTGGGTGCGGGCTTTGTCGGCTTGGGCTTCTTTGATTTCGCGGATGGTGCGCTCGATGGTGGCATTGCTCTTTTGGAGGAGGTCGGCGGCTTGCTGCTTTGCCTCGTCCATAACCACTTTCTTCTTCGCTTTGAGTCCCGCTATTTCCTGCTCGTAGAAAGCAATGCGCTCCTCGAGGTGTTTCTCGCGTTGGCGGATGTTTTGGCGTTTGTTCTCCCAATAGCGTTTGTCGCGGGCGATGTCTTGTAGTTGCTTATCGTAATCGATATGCTCTTCGCCGACGAGGTCGGTGGCGTGGGCGATGATGGCTTCGGGCAACCCGATGTTGCGGGCTATCTCCACGGCGAAACTGCTGCCTGCTTGTCCGACGGAGAGTTGGAAGAGGGGTCGCATCTGCCCGCGGTCGTAGAGCATGGCGCCGTTGATGACGGCGGGTGTCTGCTCGGCGAAGTGCTTGAGGTTGGTATAGTGGGTGGTGATGACGCCAAAAGCGCCTTGGCTGACGAGTTGTGTGAGGATGGCTTCTGCGATGGCGCCGCCGATGAGTGGCTCGGTGCCGGAGCCGAACTCGTCTATCAGTAGGAGTGTGCGAGCATCGGCTTGGCGGAGGAAGTCCTTCATGTTGCGGAGGTGCCCCGAGTAGGTAGAGAGGTCGTCTTCTATGGACTGCTCGTCGCCGATGTCCACAAGGATATTGCGGAAGATACCCATCTCGCTGCCTTCGTCGAGGGGCACGAGCAAGCCGCACTGGAGCATGTATTGGAGCAGGGCAACGGTCTTGAGGCAGACGGATTTGCCGCCGGCGTTGGGTCCGCTGATGATAAGCATGCGGTTTTCTTTGAGACGCAGGGAGAGGGGTACGAGGGTCTTGCCTTGCTGACGGAATTTGAGGTATAGGATAGGGTGTCGCGCTTGCTGCCACTGGAGCATAGGCTCGTTGTGGAGCGTGGGGCGGAGGGCGAGCAGGGCGCGGGCATATTCGGCTTTGGCTCGGAGGAAGTCGATGTATGCGAGTGCTTGCTCGGAGGCTTTGATATCGGGGAGGGAGGGGCGTAGGCGCGAGGTGATGTCCTGCAAGATACGGATGCGCTCGCGTCGCTCGGCTCCTTCAAGTTCGCGGATATGGTTGTTCGCCTCTACTACCTGCTGGGGCTCAACGAAGACAGTCTTTCCTGTGGCGGACTCATCGTGGACGATGCCGCCGATTTTGCGTTTGTAGGCAGGTGGGACGGGTATGACGAGTCTGCCTTCGCGCATGGTGGGGGCGGCGTCTTTGTCGAGCAAGCCTTCAGCCTGCGCTTGGCGGAGGATCTGGTGGAGAGCGCGGCTGACGGAGCCTTGCGCGGCTGCCATTTCGCGGCGGATGCGGCTCAGCTCAGGGCTGGCATTGTCTGCCAAACGACCGTACTTATCGAGGATACCTTCGATGAGTCGGAGTACGAAGAGGATACCTTGGTTGTTGCCTTGGGTATTGCCGATGGAGAGCGCGGAGAGGCGGGGGAAGCGTGTGGGGTCGAGGGCAGCGAAGAAGGCTTGCAGACGGGCAGCGTAGTCGATGGTCTTGCTGAGGTCGAAGAGTTCGGCTTCATCAAGGAAGAGTCCCTCAATACGGATGCGGGCAAGGGGCTCACGCATATCGTGTATTTCGCCGCGGGGGAAGTCGAGGGAGCCGTCTTCGAAGATACGCTTCATCTCATCTGTCTCATCGAGCAAGCGTGTGATTTCGGCGGGGTCGTTGGAGAACGCCATGGCATCTACTTGCTCTTTGCCAAGGGGGGATGTGCAACGGCGGCGGAGCTCGTCGCGAACGGTGGTGAAGTCTATTTTATGCTCAAGGGGGTTCATGGTTTTCTGCTACAAAAACGGACAAAAATGATAACAAAAATGAACGAGAAATTTTTCTCTATAAACAAATATTTTCAAATATTGGGCAAATATTTTTTAGAACATATAATTGTTCGTGTAATTATTAATTAATTATTGAATTGCTCATGTTCTTATTCGTTCAGTATTTGTTCGTTATTTTGGCGAAATTGTGTCATTTTGCTATTGTCATGAAGGGCGTTTTTGTAAGCGTTAGGTCATTTTTAGGTCATCTCTAAGTCCTTACAAAATTCCGACAAAAACGCGAGCTAATAAAAAAAGCATATTGCTACGATTCGGTGCTGTTTGGCAACAAATTGCTATTTATCGAGCTGTCAGCCGAGAATGCGTACGTCGCGTAGGACTTTGGCTCCGGCTGCTTTGTTGAGTTTGGCGACTAACTCAAATCGGCAGTCAAAGAGTTGGGCTTTGAGTGCAGCGCTGGAGATATGGACGATGAGCATGCCGTTTTTGACTTCCACGGAGCGCGTGAGACGGGCAACGGTATCGCCCATGACCTCCGGCCACAGCTCAACAATCCGCGTCTCCAAGACGGGTTGCTCCAAGCCTGACTCGCGCAAGAATGCGATGAGGGCATCTGATAGGGTTACTGTAAGTCCGCGCATGGTGTGGATGATGGATAAAGGATGAAGGATGAAAGACTTATTACTATTGTTTCTTAGTATGTAGATTGAACTATTCAGTCATTGGTCTTTCTTTTAATAGTTATTTTTCTTTCTTTGGTTTGCGGAGGTAGATTGCTTGGCGTGTTTTAAGAATTCTGATGGATGGGTCGAAATTGTTGTATTGTTGCACTTTTTTGAGTTGCACTCCTTCACGCTGGCAGATTTCCCATAGTGTTTCTCCCGGTGTTACCCACATGAGTGTTTTTTCTTTTGGGGCTTGTGTTTTCTTCTTGGCGAGGTAAATGCGGTCTCCCGGTTGGAGCGTTCTTCCGAGGGCGTCGTTATACTCGCGTAGGTCTCTTTCCCTGATATTTAGGCAGAAAGCGACGGAGGCGTATGTATCTCCCTCTTTGGCAATGACATACCGAACGCCGTTGCAGCGTTGCTTCTTGTGAGTAAGCAGGAAGAGTTTCTTTTCCTCCCTCGCTGTGAGCGGCTCTACATATTCAGGCTCGGGATTGGAGGTGATAATGGCAATAGGCTCGTTTCTTTTTACCACCACGGGACGGCTGGTTGAAGGATTAGTTCCTGTATTACAGACGGTTTCCCAGTTCTTGTCGGTGAGTCGGTCGAGGTGGTAGTCCTGAATGAGTTTGATGAGTTTCTGTGGGTATTGCGGGTCGGTGGCATAGCCGCATTTCTTTAGTCCATACGCCCATCCTTCGTAGTCCTCAATGGCTATCTCGTAGAGCGGTTGGTAGCGCGAGCGTTGCAGGAAAACGGCATGGTCGTCGAAGGATTGGCTTGCGTTCTTGTACACACGGAAGCAATCGTCTTTCTTATCATCGTCTTTGAGGTAGGTCTTTCCCGTCCAGTCGGAGGTGCATTTGATACCGAAATGGTTGTTCGCCTGTGTGGCGAGTTCGCTGGTGCCAGCCGCCGATTCGAGCAGTGCCTGCGCCATGATGATGGGGGCGGGAATACCGTAGCGTTTTTGGTTGTCCACCACTACATCTCGCCATTGGGCAATATACTGAAGATACTGCTGGCTTTGGGTAGATTGTGCATGTGCTTCAAGGAAAAAAGCACACAAGAAGCAAATGACAAAGGTTGATTTCTTCATTTTAGGCATATTCTATATAAAAACGCTGCAAAAGTACAAAAAAATTTGCACACCTGCAAAAAAAATCGTATCTTTGCACGCTAATTTATTTGAAAATATGGAAAAGCGTACTTTATTTGTTGTTTTGGTATGTGTGTTGCTCGGTTTCAGTTCGTGCAATTACTACCCGAAGGAGGTAGTCTATGAGTCCAATTTTAAGACGCTGGACTTGCGTGTATATGCCGACCAATGGACTTTTTCTAATGAAGGAAGGTATTACTATTGCACCTTCGAGGTGCCTGAGTTGACTTCAAAGATATACAACTATGGCGTTGTGACCTGCTATCGGGAGTATAACAAGGGGACAAATGATGCTTATCAGTTGCCGTTGCCGCAGACGATACATAATGTGGATGCGGGAAACGGCGCGTTATATACCTCTACGATAGATTTCTCGTTTGCGGTGGGGCTTGTGGAGATAGTGCTGACAAACAATGACTTTATTTATTGTGCACCCGTTATTTATAGTGCACCCGAAGGGATGGACTTTCGATTGAATATGGTGTGGTAATCCAATTAAAGAGATAGAAATGAAGAATTTTGCATTGATTGGCGCAGCAGGATATATTGCGCCGCGACACATAAAGGCAATAGCCGATACCGGCAATAATTTGATGGTTGCCTATGATAAGTTCGATTCTGTGGGACGCTTGGATGCATCGTTCCCGGAGTGTTCTTTTTTTACTGAGAATGAACAGTTTGACCGTTTTTGCTCTAAGCAGATGCGCACGGATAATCCGCTGCATTGGGTGTCAATATGCACGCCGAACTACACCCACGATGCGTTTATCCGCTATGGGTTGCGCTTGGGTTGCGATGTGATATGCGAGAAGCCGCTAGTGCTGAATCCATATAACATTGATAACCTTGTGGAGATGGAGCAGGAGACGGGGCATAAGGCATATACCATCCTGCAACTGCGATTGCACGACAAGATTCGCGCGCTGAAAGAGAAAGTGGAGAAGGGTCCGAAGGACAAAGTGTATGATATTGATTTGACCTATATTACGAGCCGCGGCAAGTGGTACTATTCGAGTTGGAAAGGCGATGTGCACAAAGCCGGTGGTATAGCAACGAACATCGGCGTGCATTTCTACGATATGCTGCAATGGATATTCGGTCCGGTGGAGAAGAATATCGTGCACGTGATGTCTTTTGACCGCGTGGCAGGCTACTTGGAGTTGAAGCAGGCGCGCGTGCGCTATTTTCTGAGTATCAATGGCGATTGCCTGCCGGAGAACGCGGTACAAGGCGAGAAACGCACCTATCGCACGCTGGCGATAGACGGTGAGGAGTTTGAGTTCTCGCAAGGTTTTACGGAGTTGCATACGGAGAGTTATAAGCATATCTTGGCGGGCGAGGGATTCCGTATCTCGGAAGCGCGTCCGTGCATAGAGATTGTTAGCCAAATACGGCATGCAGAGCCTATCGGACTGGTGGGAGACTACCACCCGCTGGCGAAACTGCCGCTGGCAAAGCATCCGTTTGGATGGGATGAGAAACGGTAGGTAATTATGAATTATGAATTATGAGTGCGTTGATGTCTAATCGGCTGAGACACATATTATTTTTGGGGTTGGTGGCGATGGTCTTCGGATTGTCTTCCTGCGTTACGAGCCGGAGAGTGAACTATATGCAGGAGCCGGACAAGAATATTCCGTCCTATGCCGATACCATATCGTTTGAGGACTATCAGTTGCGTGTGAATGACCGTTTGTTTATCTATATCTATTCTTTGGATGAGAGGATAACGGCATTGTACAACTCAGGGATGAGCAACACCAACATACGTCAACAGATAAGGCAAAATTCGACCTACGGCTCGAATGAGCTGTACACCTATTTGGTGGATATAGATGGGAATATAGACTTCCCCACCCTCGGGAAAGTACAAGTGCTTGGTTTGACAACGCGCGAGGTGAAGCGAAAATTGGAGGAAGAGTTGGGACAGTTGATGAAAGACATCCCCGGTTACAAGACCATCTCCGCGGAGGTGAATATCGTGCAACGTTCGTTCTCCATAATCGGTGCGCAAAGCGGGCGGTACTATATCGACAGGGAGAAGATGACCATCTTTGAGGCGCTGGCGCTGGCAGGCGACTTAGGAGAGTTCTCCGATAGGTCGCAGCTAAAGTTGGTGCGCGAGAAAGACGGCGTTACCACGATAAAGACCTTTGATGTGCGGTCGAAAGATATCATCAACTCAGAGTTCTATTACATTGAGCCGAATGACATCATCTATATTCGACAAATACCGGGGAAATCGTTTGGTATCAACTCGGCAGGAACGGCGGTGAGCGTAGTGGCATCGACGATTTCGTTTGGTGTGTTTATCTACTCGCTGGTGCAGACGGGGATTCACCTATATAATAAGTATAACCCCGCTCCGGCGCAATAAAAGGAGGATAGAGAAATGAAGCGAAAGATACTATACGGATTGCTCCTCCTGCCACTGCTGTTGAGCAGTTGCTATAGCCACAAGGTGATAGGTCTGCTGCAAGAGCCGACGAAGCATAACGACTTGCCGGTGTACGACTCGGCGGAGTATGTGCCCTACACCATACGGGTGAACGATGAGATTATCTACCGCCTGATTACCATGGATGAGACTATCTCAAAGACTATTTCGGGAAATCAGTCTTATGCAGGGCAATATGCCAATTCCTACCGCGTTTATTCGGACGGAACGATAGATGTGCCGTTTTTGAAGCCTGTGCATGTGGAGGGGCTGACAATTGAGCAGGCGCAAGACACGCTGCGAGCCGCATTTCGCGAGATAATTCCCGACGCGGATGTGAAGTTGGCGCTTTACAACAAGTACTTCACCGTCGTCGGCGACATCAACGCGGGGGAATACTATATATATAAGGAGAAGATGAATATCTTTGAGGCGCTTGCTATGACGGGCGACCTGATGAACTCGGGTGATAGACGGCATGTGCGGATTATTCGTCCGCAAGGCAACGGCGAAGAACCCGAGGTGCTGGAGTTTGATATCCGCACAAACACCATCATCAACTCGAGGTATTACTATGTCTATCCCAACGATGTAATCTATGTGGCACGGACCAAAGACAGTTTCTTCAAGGTGCCTTCATACTCAGGTTTTCTCGGGTTAATCACCTCGTCGCTATCCCTGCTCGTATCAGTGCTCAACTATACTGTGTTGTTGATAGATTAAACTAATCATAACATACTTTCGCTATGGCAGAAAACACAACATATACGCCTACCGGCAATAGTAATTACATCTACGGTCAGCCGAATAACGCGCAGTACTATGGTTCCGGAAACTATGGTGCGGGCAACTATGGACAAGGAAACAATAATGACCTGAACGAGGAGGAAGAGGGGAACTTCAATATCATGGAGTGGGTGATGTTGTTCCTCCATTATTGGTATTTGTTTGTCATTGGTGTAGCGATTGCATGGGGTTGCGCCATGCTCAAGAATCGCAAGTGGTTGCCCTCTTACTACTCGCAGGGCACTATCATCATTAAGGAGTCGGGATATTACGGCGGTGCCAACTCGGCACTAATGCAAGGATTTGGCGTGGACGCCGGGTACAAAAATGTAAATAACCAAGTGATTATGCTGGGTTCATACGATTTGATGTGCCGCGTGGTGGATTCGTTGCCGTTTATGCGCACCGAGTACATCACCCAAGGGCGCTTCAAAACTCGCAATCTCTACCACAATACGCCCATCTTGGTAGAGACATCGCGTATTGAGCCGATGGCATATTCCATCCTTTTCCAGGTTGATATTAAGCCGGATGGTTCTTTTCTCATCACTTCCACCGATGAGGATGTCCCGATGACTGCCTCGGGGCGATACTACGAGCCCATCCATTGCTCACTGTTTGACGGCGTGATACGCCCCTCCGATGTAAGTTTGTCAAGCGGGAAGATTTTCTTCCGTTTCCGTTCGAAAGAGTCCTTGGTCGGAGAGTTTATGGGGCGTTTGCAGCTGAGTTTCGTAGGAGAAGGAAGTACGGTCTTGGCGATTGCACTCACCAGTGAAACCCCGCAACGCGACTGCGAGTTTATTGATAAGTTAGCGGAGATTTATCTGCTGCAAAACTTAGAGCAGAAGAATGAAGTGGCGGAGAATAGTATCCGCTTTATCAACCAGCAGTTGGTTACTCTGCAATCCTCTTTGGAGGTCAGCGAAGGGGCGATGACCCAGTTCCGTCAGGAGAACCGCTTTGTGGATGTAGGCTCTTATGCGGGGCAGTTGATGAGCCGTATCTCGCAGTATGACCAGCAGAATATGTCGCTCAAACTGAAAGAGACTTATTTTGACTATCTGACCAATTATTTGCAGACCAATATCGAGAACGGCGCTGTTATCGCCCCGACCTCGCTCGGGCTGAACGAACCGATACTGATGTCGCTCGTGCAGCAACTGAACGACCTGAGAATACAGCGTGGGGAGTTGAGCGAGAAGAATGTCTATTATGCCAAATACACTAAGGATATAGAGAATGTGAAAACGGCTATCAATGAGGTAGTTGGAAGCATGCGAGCCTCCTTGGAGATAGAGAAACAAGACCTAAAAGACCGATTTGCCGATGTGGAGGAGGAAATAAAGAACCTACCCTCCAAGGAGTTGCAGATGGTCGCTATCGAGCGAAACTATCGTATTGACGACAACTACTACACTTTCTTCCTCCAGAAACGCGCTGAGGCGGAGATTCAGAAAGCGGGAAACACCCCGGACAACAAGATTCTGGACAAAGCCCGTACTACTGCAGTCGTTAACTCCAAAGCCAAGTCGAAAAACACCACCACCGCACTCATCATTGGTTTGTTGGTGCCAATGGCGCTGATTGTCCTGAGCGAGTTGCTCAATAACAAAATGCGCACGGCAAAAGATGTCAAGAAACTGAAAGGCTATAGTCTGATTGGCTCTCTTCGCCATGCACGCACACAAGACCCGACGCTGGTGCGCAATAAACCCCGTTCTTCCTATGCCGAAATGTTGCGCTCTATACGAACGCGTATCGAGTTCATTATCAGGCGAAAAGAGGGTATTGTCCTCACGCTGACCTCCACGGAATCCGGAGACGGAAAGACCTTTATGAGCACGAACCTATCCGCCCTCTATGGTATGTCCGGAAAGAAGACACTCTTGATAGATGTCGACTTGCGAAAACCGAATGTGCATACCAAGTTAGGGCTTGAGAACGGCATGGGATTGACCAACTATCTCGTGGGTGAATGTGCCTTGGAGGAGACCCTTCTGAAAGACAACCCCTTCGGATTTGATGTGCTAAGGGCGGGAACTATTCCACCCAACCCCGGCGAGTTGATTCACTCCGACAAGATGGCGGAACTCCTTGATAATCTGCGCAAAGAGTATGCCTATATCGTGATGGACACATCCCCTATCGGCTTGGTTCCCGACGCCTACACGCTCATCGAACTCTCCGATCTCTGCCTCTTTGTCATTCGCTGCAAGCAGACCAGCAAAGCCTTCTGCAAGCAGACCATTCAACAGATGACCGAGATGGTGGAAAACAAGGAGAAAGTACAACTGGTACTCTCCGATATTCCCAACGAAGGACGCTATGCCTACGGTTATGGCAACGCCTATGGCTACGGCTATGGCTACGGCTATGGTTACGGTCATCGATACGGAAGAGCAAGAAATAGTTACGGCAAGTACGGTGCCTACATCTACGACAAGTTCCATCACATGAAGAATGGTAAAAATCAACACTACTACGACGATGATGATGAGGCGTAGAACGAACAAAATAATCGGCTGCTACACACTACGGTAGCAGCCGATTTTGTCTCTCTATTTTTCGTGGGTCTCCCGCAGGTCTCCCGCAGGTCAGCAAGGGGTGCGTTTAGCAGAAACTATTTAGTCTTTCATCCTTCATCTGGCCTACATTCTTAGTTTGAAGCCCGAAAGCAGAGTGTCGGGGGCGAAATGGAAGACCGACGCCATCTCGCCTGCCATGCAGAAGCCGCATTCGCGGCATTGTTCCGTGCCGTAACCGAGGCAGAGACTACGCGAGCCGTCCGTGTAGATGAAGTTCGTCACGAAGCACTCTTTGCCCAGCCTTATCTGCCCTAAGGCATTCTTTTTCATACGTTTAAGCCCCGAACGCGAGTTCATGATGGGATAGCCCTTGCGTTTGTATTCCAGTACGCGGTCGATGATTGCCGCCTTCTGCTCCGGAGGCAGCGCGAGGTACTCCGTGCCAGGGTAGGGCGTATGGAAATTGATGGAAATCTGCTCTATGTACGGGCTTTGCTTCACATACTCCATCGCTTGGTCCAACGACTCGTGGTTGAGCGTGTTCACCACCATATTCACGCAGATATGCTTCTGCCCCGAGCGGCGGATGTTCTCTTCCAAACGCGCAAAAGTCCCCTCGCCGCGAACACGCTCGTGGTACTCGCCCACGCCGTCCATGCTCACCCAAATAGAGTGCGGATGAATCCACGAGAAGTCCTGCTGCGCATTCGTCGTAACCGTGATGGAGAAGAAACCTATTTGCAATGCGGCATCTATCAGGTCGTTGATGGTGCGGTCGCCCTCGCGCCAAAGGGTAGGTTCGCCGCCCTCAAGGTCAATAAAACGCGAACCCTGCTCGTAGGAGTAGTGCATATCTTCCACGATGTCGTCGAAGGTGCGCTGTCGGTAGCCCGCGCTGCCATACACGCTGCAATGCTTGCAACGGAGGTTGCACTTGTCGGTGATGAACAACACCGTCTGCAACGGCGCACGACGACCAAAGAAGCGTGCCCGAACAAACCACTGCGCAAGGTAAAGATAGTGAAGAGGATTCATCGTTTCCAAAGGAGTATGTGTCTTTCGTTTTTCGGGTGCAAAGATAGTGCTTTTTGACGGAATATGCAAGATTATCGAGCATTTTTTTGCTTATATCAGAAAAAAGCAGTAACTTTGCGGCGAAATGGATAGGAAGACGCCACATAGTTCGCCATGGTGGTGGGTACCGACGCTATATTTTGCGGAAGGAGTACCCTATTTCCTCGTTACGAGCGTGAGTATCACGCTCTTTGCGCAGTTGGGCATACCCAATGGCGAGATGGCACTCTTCACGAGTCTCATTACCTTCCCGTGGGTGCTGAAACCGCTATGGAGCCCGTTCGTGGATGTGTTGCGCACCAAGCGATGGTGGGTGCTGGTCATGCAGGCGGTGATGGCGGTGGCGATGTTTGGCGTTGCTCTCGCGGTGGCAGGTTGTGCTTTCCCGAAGGAGGAAGGCACCTTGACGATTCCCGCGGCCGTGGCTATTGCGCTACTGTTCTTCACCATCACGGCGTTTGCCTCAGCTACCCACGATATAGCCGCCGACGGCTACTACATGCTTGCCCTTTCGGAGCACCAACAGTCGGCGTTTGTGGGATTGCGCTCCACCTTCTACAAGATTGCGAACATCTTCTGCCAATCGGCTTTGCTGCTGATAGTGGGCTGGCTACAACGCTACACCACAGTCGCTGCTTCGTGGACCTATGTGCTGCTGGGTTGCAGCGGACTGCTGGCGGCGTTGGCGGTGTGGCATGCGTGGGCAATGAGAGCAGACGAAGGAGATACTCTGAATACTCCGATAACTTCGTCAAACGGTGCTGCTATCTTCAAGGAAGTGGGCGAGACATTTGTGAGTTTCTTCCGCAAGCCGCAGATAGCCTTGGCGCTTTGCTTCATGCTGGTCTATCGCCTGCCGGAGGCATTGTTGCTCAAACTCTGCAATCCGTTCTTTCTTGCTGCCCCTTCTGAGGGCGGACTGGGACTAAGCGTCGCCACGGTGGGGGAGATTTACGGGATAGGCGTGGTATTGATGTTGGCGGGAGGTATCGCCGGAGGACTGATAGTGAGCCGTTGGGGCATAAAAAAGACCTTCATCCCGTTGGCACTGTGGCTGACCTTGCCCTGCTTTGTATATGTCTATCTCGCCGCCTGCCAACCGACATCTTTCTGGTTGATAGCGCTTTGCATCGGCATTGAGCAGTTGGGCTACGGACTGGGCTACACTATTTGTATGGTCTATATGATGCGCTTTGCCGACGGCGCGCACAAGACCGCCCATTTCTCACTATGCACGGCGTTTATGTTCCTTGGATTGTTGCTACCGGGGCTGGTGGCTGGCTATGTGGAGCAGGCAACGGGCTACTTGGGCTTCTTCTGGGTGGTGATGGCATGTTGTATCCCGAGCATCGCCGTGGCAGTAGCCGTTCGGTGGAAACTATAACTTCTATATGAATATATAAAAAGCAAATTATCCTATGAATATCAAGCGTTTAGTACCTGACACAATTACGGGTTGCAACTTGCTCTGCGGGGCAGTGGCTGTCTTTTTGGCTACCGAGGGGGCATTCTTCTATGCTTTTCTTTTCATCCTCTTGGGGGCGTTCTTCGACTTCTTTGACGGAATGTCGGCGCGCCTGCTGAAAGTGCCGAGCCCGTTGGGTATACAGATGGATTCACTGGCGGACGACATCACTTTTGGTTTGGCGCCGTCGATGATGCTATGCTGCTACCTACGCCCGCTCATTGGTTGGTGGTGCATGGTTGCCCTGCTCATGGCAGCGGCTTCGGCTCGCAGACTGGCGAAGTTCAACATTGACGAGCGGCAGACCAGCAGTTTTATCGGCTTGGCGACGCCTGCCAATGCCATCTTTTGGGGGTCGCTCTGCTGCATGCCCTACGCGATGATGGCGGCGACATGGTTGCCGTGGGTGCTGTTGGCATTCAGCCTCGTCAGTTGCTACCTGCTCAACGCGGAGATACCTTTCTTCTCGTTTAAGTTCCACGGCTTCGGCTGGAAAGAGCACCTACCGCAATACCTGTTCCTGATTGGCGCCGTGGTGATTATCACCTTCTGCGTGGTGAAAGCCTGCGTGCACCATCATCCCCTGTTGGCGGTCTTTGCCGGTGCGGCTTGTGTGCTTTGGTATGTATTGATGAACCTACTTTGGAATATCGTAAAGAGATGAGACAAATACACCTTTGGAGAGGGCTCTGTTTGGTAGTCTGCGGATTACTGCTGGCGGGAGGCGTGTTTGCTGAGATACCGACAGGTTACTATGCCGAGGCGCAGGGCAAGAGCGACTCGTTGCTGCGCCAAGCCTTGTACGACACTATCCGCGGTGGCGAGCGCATACACTATGGCACGCAGGGCTACACATTCCCCGACAAGGTGTATTATCCGGGTACATGGAACTGCTTCATGCAAACCGATGTGCGTGCCGATGGCAGCGTGTGGGATATGTATTCCAACACCAAACGCTATTTCCCCTATGATGGCGGTTCCGCCTGCGGCTTGGAGATAGAGCACTGCCTGCCCAAGTCGTGGTGGGGGTGGACGAGTTCGGATACAGGTTCTTCCAAAAGGGCATATCAAGATTTATTTATCCTAAACCCCTCAGACGGGAGTGCCAACGGAAACAAGAGCAACTACCCTCCCGGGCATGTAGTGAAGGGCGACAAGTTCGACAACGGCTCTTTCCGTATGGATAGCAAGTCCAAATCACAGTACGGCTGGATATGTTTTGAGCCGGCGGAAGAGTATCGTGGCGACTTTGCGCGTACCTATTTCTATGTGGCAACTGCCTATGCCGACCTGCCTTTTGGTGCCGGCAATGCAGACTACCAACGCTATCTGACTGACAGTACCTACCTGGTATTCAAGCCTTGGCTGGTGGAAGTGCTGTTGGATTGGCACCGAGAAGATCCCGTGAGCGAGAAAGAGCGCAAAAGAGCCGAGGTAATTTATTCCATACAAGGAAACCGTAACCCCTACATAGACTATCCCGAACTGGTGGAGTATATTTGGGGTGACAAGAAAGGACAAACAGTAGATTTCAGTACGCTGGTGTGCACGGCAACGGATACATATCAGCCTGCAGAAGACTGTACTGACTTAGTGCTTCTTGCCGCCGATGATGTCACAGAAGAAGGATTCACGGCATCGTGGTCAAACTGCTCGGGCACATACACTTTGGATGTCTTCCATCGTCAGGAGACAGGCAGCTGGGATACGATTGTGAACATGCCCGCCATGGGTTCTTCGCATATTAAGGCATCGGATAAGGTCAAGACCAATGGTAATACCTCTACCACAGCCGCCGGCACCAATGCGATAACAATGGGAGTTAGCGACCGCGATGGCGCCATCATCGTGTATGATTTAGGACTGACGTTGCCCGCTCTATTACAATTCCGCAGCGGAATCTACAAAACCGCAACGGCAGGTGAATTGCAAATCTTCTTCAACGACCGTACTACGGCAGACACCACCATCATCCTACCAACCTCACGCGATGAGATCTGGTATTCTATTCCTTTGGCTGCGGGTGTGGATAGTGTAACCATCCTTTCTGTCGGCGGAGCAACCACGAAACGGGCTTGTATGCAGGCGCTATATGTGCTGCAAGGGGACTACGCCGTAACGCACACTTCTTTTGATGGCTACCCTTGTACGCTCACTGATATAGCAACCCATTATGTCTATCTGCCCGAAAACAGAACGGATTCCGTTTATTTTTATGGCATTACCAACACCAAGGGAGAGTACAGGGAGCAAAAAGTGGTTGTCTCGGCTACTACGCCAACTTTTTTACAAGAGGCAACTGATAAGCGGAATCATGCTCGCAAATATATTAAGGAACAGCAGATTATCATTGAGCGAGAGGGTAGGAAGTACTCTGTTATAGGCACAAAAGTAGGGCAATAGTGAAGAAGTTTCTGATACAAAATAGCATATTCTTAGGCTTTTGCTTATTGTTGGTGGTCGTTTTATCCATCGCCATCGGGTGCATATCCAAAGGGGAATTGCATATGTCGTTGTGCCTCTTTGGACGCCATACGCCGATGTTGGATACTTTCTTTCGCTACTATACGCAGGTTGGCGAGTGGGTGCCCTATGTGGTGTGCTTCTTTCTGCTTTTCTATCGCCTCGGTTGGGCAGGTTTCACCACCTCTTGCGTATTGCTCTCGGGCGCGGTTACGCAGGTGCTGAAACGTATAGTAGACGCTCCGCGCCCGCTCACTTGGTTCGCAGCCCACTATCCTGATGTGCAGTTGCCTTTGGTAGATGGGGTGGAAATGAGCCGCTTTTTCTCGTTCCCATCGGGGCATACCACCACCTTTTTTGCTTTCTTCTTTGCTATGTCAATCATCATTTCTCAGAACAGTCGTTGGGATAAGTGGCGACCTGTTGTCCAAACGACTTTCTTCTTTCTTGCGGCATTAGGCGGATACTCGCGTATCTATCTTTCTCAGCATTTTGCAGCAGACATATTGGGCGGAATGGGTATCGGACTGCTCATAACGGGCTTGCTTTACCTGCTTCTTGCGAGATGGGAGAATGAAAAATGGTGGAAAATGCACTTTTTTGCAAAAAAACGCTGAAAAAATTTGCGTATGTCAAAAAAAAGCAGTACCTTTGCACTCGCTTTTGGGAAATCGGGCGTTTAGCTCAACTGGTTTAGAGCACTCCGACAGGTCGGAGGGGTCTGCGGAGGAGAAGAAACGCCATGAGTAAGGGAAATCGGGCGTTTAGCTCAGCTGGTTTAGAGCATCTGCCTTACAAGCAGAGGGTCTGCGGTTCGAATCCGTAAACGCCCACAAGAGAGCCTTCAAGAAGGCTCTTTTTTGTTGCTATGGCACATGTGTATATTTTATATTCGCAAACTATTGATACCTTTTATGTCGGTTCCACCGGTAATCTCGAAGACAGAATGATTAGGCATAACGCAGGGAGATGTAAATACACCAAAAGAGGTATTCCATGGACATTGGTCTATGCAAAAGAGTATGCTACCAAGGCGGAAGCATGCAGAGAGGAGTACCGCATTAAGGCGGAGAAAAGCAGAAAGTATATTGAGCAATTGGTGCAAAGGTACATGCAATCGAGACAAGAGCACCTGCAGTTGGTTTAGAGCACTCCGACAAGTCGGAGGGGTCTGCGGTTCGAATCCGTAAACGCCCACAAGAGAGCCTTCAAGAAGGCTCTTTTTTTGTGTGGTAGGTGCTTTTTTATGATGTGGTTGGTGGCAGACTAACCGAGCAGGTTGCTTAACGCCATCGCAGCCATGGCTTCCACTACGGGGACTGCCCTAATCGCCACGCAGGCATCGTGGCGGCCTTTAACGCCCATCTTGGCGATAGAAGGGGTGGGTTTGAACACACAACGGAAAGTAATAGGCGAGCCGTCGGCTATCCCGCCTGCTATGCCACCTGAGATAAGGTTGGCTTCACTCCCTTTCAGGCCTATTCCCTCAAAACCGGTACCGTAGTCGAACCCTTTGCAGGCGTTGATACTCATCATTGCGAATGCCAGTTCAGCTTGCAACTTATTGAAAATAGGCTCGCCCGTGCCTATGGGTACTCCCGTTATTGTACAGCGGACAATCCCTCCGATGGAGTCGCCCTCGGTCTGCACCGTGCGGATTACCTCGCCAAACCGATTCGGGTCTGTCTCGTTACCTACCTGGACCAAGTCTGCGTGTATCTGTATGCCTTTCAGCCGCAATAATTGCTTTGCAATGCAGCCCGCCACGACTCTCCCAGCCGTTTCTCTTGCGGAAGCCCTGCCGCCGCCGCGCCAGTCTCGAATGCCATATTTCTGCTGATATGTCCAGTCGGCGTGTCCGGCACGGTAGTTGTGTTGCAACCACTCGTAGTCCTCGGGTCGTGCGTCTTGGTTGCGAATGATAAAAGCAATCGGAGTGCCCAGCGTAACCCCATCCATCACGCCGCTCAGCCACTCCACTTCGTCCGTCTCCCTCTTTGCTCGCTGAGACACACCTGCCGCAAAGTTCTCCTTTGCGGGGGACTCTGAGGACCTACCGGAACGGCGGTCTAACTCTCTGCGTATCAGCGACATATCGATAGTCAACCCGGCAGGGACTCCGTCCAACACGCCACCTATGGCGCGTCCGTGCGACTCGCCGAAACTGGTGAACACAAAGCGATTTCCGAAACTATTCATCTTAATCAGCCATTTCGTTGTGAAGAAATGGCAGTGCAAAGGTATTAAAAATAATTGATATATACAAGTTTACGCATATAAAAAACAAACAATTTAGCGCGGGGGGCTTGGTTGGTCTCTGATGTAAGGCTTTTGGGGAGGAAAATCTTAACAATCGTACCTTTTTGGGGTGGGGTTGTCGTGCGTTCGACCCACGGGAGACCCGCGGTAGACCCGCGAATAACGCCCGAGGGGATAGAGGAAAGGGAAATCTTAATAATCGTACTGTTTTGGGTAGGCATAGGGGAGTGCGTGGAGAGGGAATAAAAAGTCAGAAGTGTGCCAGCGTGCCAGCAGTTTTCTAAAATATATACATGTGCGCGCGCGGGTGTATTTATGGAAACTGCTGGCACGCTGGCACACTGGCACACCCCACTTCATTCCCTATTTATAGTGTCCATTTAGAAACGCAATTTTTCATCCCCCTGTTAGCCCTGTGGAGGGTATCGAAACAGGGCTAACAGGGGGATGAAAAAGACAAAATACAAAATGGAGGTCTAAAGTAAATGCAATGCAAAAAAACAGGAAAGGATTTGCTCCTTTCCCGGAAAATAGTTAATTTTGCATTTGCATATGGCTAAACAACTAAATTCGGAACTAAGGTACGTAATTTATTTGGATTTACAAAGAAAACTGACAAAAAAAGTATCGCACAAAAAATTGGCGTTCATCCTTCGACCATCACGCGTGAGGTAAGACGCAACGCCAACCGCGATAATCAGTATGTTTTTAGTGTTGCCCAAGAGAAATGCCCAAAGCGCAAGCATAGTACCTTACCTAATCACCGCAAAGATGACCTTTTGTGGTGGCGTGTTGAACAGATGATTATAGAGGAGAACTGGTCTCCCCGTCAGATAAGCGGTGTCCTTGCCAAAGAGGGCATCCACATCTGCCACCAGACCATCTATAATTATGTACACAAAAACAAAGAACGGCTAAGCCAATATCTGCCGCATAAACTGTGTTATCGGAGAAGAGAAAAGAAACAATACCGCCCTACCAAAGCGACCAATATCCCGAACAGGACAAGTATTCATGAGCGTCCTGCGGAAGCTAATGGCAAACGCTTTGGAGACAGGGCGATGGATTTGATAGTGGATAGTTGTCAGCGGGTGATATTGACATTGGTGGAACGAAGTACCAACTTCCTGATGATGGAGAAGATAAAGACAGGCAAAAAATCGGAGCCTATCGCCAAGACAGTTGTGAGGTTGCTCATGCCGTATCGGAAGACTGTAAAAACCATCACTACGGATAACGGAAGTGAATTTGCATCACATCAACTAATTACCAAAGGCTTGCACATGAAAGGCAAAGACGATGTGATTGTCTATTTTGCGGATGCATACTCCTCGTGGCAGAAAGGATGTGTAGAAAACACCAATAAACTCATACGACGATACATACCAAAACATACCAACTTTAACCTTGTCTCACTA
>JALFGC010000106.1 GCA_022777485.1 Bacteroidales bacterium | reverse complement strand
TGTCTGAAAGAGTTGGTGGAGAACAGTTTGGACGCGGGTGCGAGCCGGATACAAGTGGTGGTGCGCGATGCGGGGCGGACGTTGCTTCAGGTGGTGGACAACGGGAAGGGGATGAGCGAGACGGATGTTCGGATGGCGTTTGAGCGGCATGCGACATCGAAGATACGCGAGGCTGCCGATTTGTTTGCACTTCGCACGATGGGTTTTCGCGGGGAAGCCCTGGCGAGTATATGCGCCGTGGCGCAAGTGGAGGTAAGCACGCGCCGCGCGGAAGATGAGATGGGCACGAGGCTGGAGATAGCGGGTTCGGAGGTGCTGTACCAAGAGCCTTGCCAGTGTCCTGAGGGTACGAACATACGGGTGAAGAACCTTTTTTACAATGTGCCTGTTCGGCGTAAGTTCCTCAAGACGGACCAGACCGAGTTACGGAACCTGCTGACGGACTTCTATCGAATAGTGCTGGTGTATCCGCAGGTGCAGTTCACCTTTGTGCATAACGATGAGATACTCAGCGAGTTGCCATCGGGTACAGAGAAACAGCGTATCGAGAGCGTGTTCGGGAAAGGGACGGGTCGGCAATACACCTCCAATTTAGTGGAGATACGCACGGATACGGACCTTGTTTCTATACACGGGTTTGTCGCAAAGCCAGAGGCGACGGGGAAGAACGCACAGCAGTATTTCTTTGTGAACGGGCGCTATATGCGCCATCCGTATTTTCAGAAAGCCGTGATGACGGCGTACTCCGGCATGCTCCCCGGGGAGTATCAGCCCTCTTTCTTCATCTATTTCGACATCAGTCCGCAGTCTATTGATGTGAATATCCATCCCACGAAGACGGAGATAAAGTTTGCCGATGAGCAGGCTATCTTTCAGATACTCTTGGCTTCGGTGCGAGAGGCGTTGGGCAAGTTCTCGCTTGCTCCGAC
Source organism: Bacteroidales bacterium (assembly GCA_022777485.1). Taxonomy (GTDB): domain Bacteria; phylum Bacteroidota; class Bacteroidia; order Bacteroidales; family Paludibacteraceae; genus Colicola. The sequence goes on along the minus strand of JALFGC010000106.1, from coordinate 59,734 downwards.
CATTGATTTCAACCGTGAGGGGGCGATAGATATGCCGCTTCCAGATGGCAGCCGCCCGACGAGTGCGCCCCAACGGTTGATAGACCCGAACTACAATCCTTTCCGTGTGGATAAAGGATTACGAAATCAGCCTTACAGCAACAATTCTCCGTCAGGATGGGAGCAGTTGTATCCGATGGATAAAGGATTAAGGATAAAGGAAGAAAGACTAAATAGCCCGGACTCTGGGACGGCTATCGAGTATCCGAATACCTTGTTCCTTGACAGTTGCGCAGAGTCTTCGTCCATGTGGCAATACGGCGGGAAATATATCTTCTTGGCTACCGAGCGGGGTTTGGCGATTATCAATCAACACCGTGCGCACGCGTGCGTGCTCTATCGTCTCTATATGGAGCAACTGTCGGAAGCGAAAGGTACGACGCAGAAACTGCTGTTTCCGGATGTACTGGAACTGAGTGCCGAAGACATGCTACTGATAGCACCGATGGTGGATGAACTACGGCATATCGGCTTCGACTTGGAGCAGTTAGGCAAGACCTCTTACAGTATCTACGGCCAGCCTGCGCAGTTGGGTCAGCAGAACGGCGTAACGGCACTTCGGCATATCCTTGACGCGGTGCGCGATACGAGTGCGAATGTGCAAGAAGAGTGGCGCAAGCAGATTGCTATGGCGCTTGCCAATGATACCGCCATTCCCTATGGGAAGGTATTGAGCGAAGAAGAAATGCGCAACTTGATAAAAAGCCTATTCGCACTACCTTCATACCTCTTCACCCCCGATGGTAAACGGGTGGTGAAGGTACTGACAGACGAAGAATTGAAAGTGTGAGAGAACGCACTATCTCGATTTCCCCATTCTCTATTCCATTCTATACGCTTTGGGCGTAACGCCCACATGCGATTTGAAGAAACGATTGAAGAAGCCGATATTGTCGAAGCCTAAAGAGAGAGCTATCTCTTTGATTTGCAGGTTTGTAATCTTCAGTTGCGCCTTTGCGTCTGTGAGCAATGCGTCTGTGATGATGTCGCCAGCGGTCCTCTCGCTCACGGCTTTGATGGTGGCACAGAGGTGCGGCAAGGTGATGTGCATAGCGTCCGCGTACTGGTTCACATGGTGCCACTTCTGGTAGTTCTTCAACACAAGTTGGCAGTAGTCTTGATAAATTTGTGTTTTGCGGTCCTGCGGTCGCAGGATGAAGTCCGCTTCTTGCCGGTGTGCATGGGATGCGTAGAAGCCTTGTACCAAGTTGAAGATATGCACCATGCTTTCGGAATTGAGCATAGAAGGGCGTGTGTTCATCGCCTTGATTAGCAGCATAGCAGCCTCTCTAACGACCTCTGCCTGCTCGTCGCCGATGTGGATGATAGGCGTCTGCAATCGCAATGCTGTGAGTGACATACGGCTCTTGAACGCATGCTTCTCCATGAACGAGGAAGAGAAAAGGATATAATAGACCAAAGCGTCCTCGGAGAACTCGTGAATCAGCAGAAAACTGCCAGGTTCCAGCAAGAGTACATCGTTCTGCCGAAACTCATGCTGGTTAATGTTGATTGTTGCGCGCGCTGTACCTCGCACAAGGATGGCATATACGCCACACTTAATCTTGCACGGGAAACGGCCGTACTCATTCAACACTTTGCCGCTGGCGTCGCCAATCAAATAGTCCACGGGGCAATCCAACAAGGGGATATTCTTCTGTTCATCCATAGCCATCAATCTTTTCTTACAAGGAAGTATTGTTTATTCTGTCTGCAAAGATACAAAAATTATTCCATATATTAAGCATAGTCGTAAAAAAAATACACTTTTTCATACGAAAAAGTGTATTTTTTTATGATAACAGTCTGATTTTTGCCTATGTAAGTCCCAACTTTCACTTGTGTGGGTATGCGTCTCGGCTTGTGGGGTTTATAGGGTGTCGGGAAGTGAAATCTTAAAAATAGGACATTTTCGGGGTGGGTTTGGGTTGCTTTCGACCCGCGGGAGACCCGCGGGAGACCCGCGAAAAAGACGCGGGGGTGGAGGCTCGGGGAAGCGGCAGAGAAATCTTAAAAATCGTACTGTTTTTGTTTCTATTGCTTTACGGCATTGCCCAAGACGGAATAGATGTTTTCTCCTCGTTGGATGAATACCTGTCCGTTTTTCAGGAACTTGCGTGTTTCTGCGTGCTGCGCTTCCGCGTGGTGGATGTCAGTGGTTGCGGTGTTGATATCTATCTTCACCGGCACCTCATAGGAGTTGATTGCTTCCAAGACGATATGCAAGTCATGTTCGTTCAGTTTCTCAACCATTACGGTGCCCTCCACCAAGAAATACAGCCCCTTGGTACTGATACCCTGTGAGGAAATCTTGCCGAAGAAACTGGGGTATATGCTGGTTCCGTTGAAGTCTCCAGCGGTTACGGTGCCCGCCACATAACTATCGTCAATACTGTATTCGCCCGGGTAGATGGCGGTCTGAGGGTCTATCTGCGCGGAGTCGAGCAAGAACTGCAAGATGAGGTAATCGGCATTATTCTTCCCCATGGCCTCGAATAGGACGGCGCCTTCGTTTAGATATTCGGTATCTATTGTAAATGTATGTGTTTGCGAGGTGAAGGTTAGGTCGAGCGGCGTGTCTTGCATGTCGTAGGCGATGTGTCTGCGCTCATATTTTGCCTTGAGCGTGAAGTTATACTGCTTCTCATCGTCGCAGACATAGTAGCCGTTCGCATTGATGTCCCCTGTTGTTTGGTCCATGGTAACGGTTACTTTAGCCTTCATCACATTTAGATATCTGCCTGTTACTTTCTCCTTAATCCATGTGTATTGCGCGCGGAGGTTGCTTTGAAACATACCGTTGTTCTCGTATTCTCCTTCCACATCCATCGGCGCTTCTGCGCAGAAGGCAAGGGTATAGGTACTGTCCTGGGTGGCTCCGACCAATTGGTACACGCCCATGGTAGCCATGGCGTTCACGAACTTGGTGTCGGTAATCTCGCCTAAGTCAATGGTTTGTGTTGAGGTGGGCACAGCGTACCACATACGCACATTGTACTGCACGCTATCGAATTTGCGTTTGCAAGATGCGGTGCAAAGGTACGACATTTTTTGCATATGTGCAAGCGTTTGTTGCGATTTTTTTATTTCGGTTGATGTGTAGGGACCGAGGGAAACCCACCCGCCCTAAGCGGGGGATACGCGGGAAGGGGGAAGAGGGGTGAACGCGTGAACAGCAGTTTCCTAATAATATATGCGTGTGCGCGCGGTAATATTTATTAGGAAGTGCTGTTCACGCGTTCACGAGTTCACACACTCAAATACTTTTCAAGTAAAAAAATGAAATACATCTTGACCCCGCGACACAAGATTGCGTTATGTCGCCCTGTTGGTGCTTGCGTTATGGCGCAGGGGTATTCGACTTCGGAGAGACGATGTCGCTACACGAAATCAATGATATGGTGTATGGAGATAATACCGATGATGGGCTCCGTTTGGGGCGTCTCGGTTACCGCCAGCGTGGTGATGTTGTAACGGTCCATGATGGCGAGCGCGTCGGTGAGCAAGGCGTCTTTGTGGATACGCTTGTACGACGGGGTCATCATGTCGCGCGCCACGATATGGAGGTCTTCGTATTTCTGTATCGCGCGTCGGAGGTCGCCGTCGGTGATGATACCCACGCATTGCTCTCCGTCGTAAACCATGGTCATGCCGAGGTGTTTGTCCGTCATCTCGCCGACGAGTTCGCGGAAGGGTGTCGTTACCTGCACGCGGGGTACACTCTGTTGCATACGGTTCTGCACCCTTGCGAGCAGGCGTCTTCCGAGCGCTCCGCCCGGGTGATAGACCGCGAAGTTCTCCGCCTTGAAATGTCGTTTCTCCATGAGGCAGACGGTCAGCGCGTCTCCCATGAGCGCCGTCGCGGTAGTGGATGTGGTAGGTGCCAGTCCGAGCGGGCATGCCTCTTTGTCCACATGGATAGAAAGGGTTAGGTCAGCCTGCTGCGCCAGCGGGGATTTTATGTCTCCCGTCATGGCGATAATGCGACAACCGATATTACGGAGCGGAGCTATCACATTGAGTATCTCGTTGGTGCTGCCGCTATTGCTCACCAACATCACCACATCTTCTCGGCTCACCATGCCCAAATCGCCGTGCACTGCCTCGACAGCGTTCACAAAGATGGCTGATGTGCCGGTGGAAGCCAACGAAGAAGCAATCTTGTGCCCGATGATACCGGTCTTGCCGATACCCATCACCACCAGTTTGCCGCGGCAGGCATAAATCATCTCCACAGCTTCGTCAAAGCGCTCGTCGATGGACAGCCCGAGTTTCTCCAACTCCGTTATCTCTTCTGCAAATATCTCCTTCGCTCTTTCGGAATAAGTCATAATGTCTTATTGAGATTATCTATCGCCAGCACTTGGCGAAGTAGGTCTTTTATATCACACAGTTTCAGTTGGTTAGCGGCATCGGAGATGGCTTTGTCGGGGTCGGGATGCACCTCGAGGAATAGCCCGTCAATGCCCACCGCCACTGCTGCCCGCACGAGGTGCGGCACCATCGCGCGGTTGCCACCCGTTACTCCCGCTTGGCTCGAGGGCTGCTGCACAGCGTGCGTCGCGTCGAACACTACGGGGCAGCCGTACTCGCGCATTCGCACCAGCGAGGTCATGTCCACCACGATATTGCCGTATCCAAACGACGACCCGCGCTCCGTCAGCCACAGCCTCTGCTGCACGGGTTTTTCGGAGGGCACCGAGCCTATCTTCTCTACCACGCCGCGCATGTCCCATGGCGCCATGAACTGTCCCTTCTTCACATTCACCACTCTGCCCGTCCGCGCTGCCGCCAGCAGCAGGTCGGTCTGGCGCGATAGGAAAGCCGGTATCTGCAACACATCTGCCACCTCCGCCACGGGCGCACACTGCCAACTCTCGTGCACATCGGTCAGGATGGGCAGCCCATAGGTCTGCTTCACTTCCGACAGTATCTCCAGCCCGCGCTCTATCCCCACGCCGCGCGCCGAGCACGAGGTGCGGTTGGCTTTGTCGAAGGACGACTTGAAATACAGCCGTATGCCTAACTCTCCGCACACAGCTTTCAGCACGCGAGCCGTCTCAATCACCGTCTCGCGGCTCTCTATCGCACAAGGTCCTGCTATCAGAAACATGGGGTTATTTTACAATTATTGTGAACGATCTGGTAAATTGTCAAATAGGAATTGTCAAATAGTAAATTGTCAAATTGTCAAATAAGTGTATGCTTTCACCCAATCAACCTCCACCTTGCCCGTGGCGGCTTTGGCTTGGTCGGGCAAGTAGGCTGCCATAGCGGGGTAGAAAGCAGTGTTTTTCGTCGTGTTCGGCACGCGCAGCACCTCTTGGTTATTCACATACCATGCTATCTCCTTTGCCGTTACCATCACACTGTATATCAGCCACTTGCCGGCATTCATTCCCTGCAATACCACCTGCTTGCCGGTGGTCTCCGTCCCCTTAGCGGTGCGCACACCGACCGCCACCTGCTTGCCGTTCCATTGCGCCAAGGTGATGAGCGGCAGTCGCTCGCCCGTACCCAAGTACATCGCGCCGTTGGCACCGCCAGAGAAACGCACTTTCGCCATGAACAGACCCTCAGTCTGTTGGAATTTCTTACCGGTCTGCACCACGTCGCCCGTATAGTGGAACGCCTGCTGCACAAAGCCTTTCACAGGGTGCCAAGCCGATGCCGTTGCCTCCTCCTTGTGCAGTTCCACGCTCAGCACACTGTCCTGCACACGCACATTCTTGCCGTGGTTGTTCGCCTGCTGCTCGTTCACATACGAGTGGTCGGTTTTCAGGTTGGGGTTGGTGTAGTAGAAGCCCGCTTCCCAGTTGCCGTCCTGCCAATTTCCCTGCGCAAAATCGTCGTTCAGCGTCTGCTTATAGCGCTCCCACTCGGCAATCTGCTTCGGGTCTTGCGCCATGAAGAAACGGATGTCCTCGGTCTCTTTCAACGCCATGTAGCGAGCGTCCTGTTGGCTCTCCGGCGTGGTATACCAACGCTTGGAGTTCGACCAGAAGGCGCGGCGCGTTTGGAAGTCCTCCGTAGCGGTCTCTGCCACCAGCGCCCTGTACTCCTTCACCGCCTCCGTCGCTTCACAACGGCGATAGTTGCGCAGCGTCAGCGACCTATCTATCAGTTTATAACGCCGCAATTCCGCCGACGCCTTCACCGCCTCTTTGTCCTGTAACTTCGGATAGTCCTCGCTTTCGGCAAACGCAAGGTAGTTACGCAGGGTCTCGTTCACATGGTACAACAAATAGCCATGCACGGCGGGGGCATGGTTACGGAGCACATGCAGTCGCGCCAGTTTCTTAAACTCCTCCGTATCCCAGTACTTTCGCGTGAGCAGGATATGCTTCTTCTCTTGGAAAGCGGCGGTCTCCACCACCTTCTGCAACGCGCGGAACTCTTTCAGTTCGGCGGATTGTTCCACACGACGATAACGCGCCACATCCTCCCGTATGCGTGCCATCCATGCCTCCATCTCCTTGGTCGAAAGAAGGTCTCGACGAAGCGTAACAACTTGACTCATATACTAATTTGACAGTTTGACTATTTACTATTTGACCATTTCGCAAGAGCGATATATACCATAATGCTCCTTATTTCCTACTGCACTTTGCCTTCCAGTCCAGCGCCTCTTGATGCTTGTCCAGTGCCTCCGTCAGTTCCTGAAAATGCTCCACGAACACGGGGGTGTAACTCTCTTCGGCAGGGATGAATGCCTCGGCTTTCATGCGACGGATTTGTCGTTTGAGGTCGGCGTAGAACCCCTGATAATCATAAACATACAGCGGTTTCTTGTGCTCGCCTACCGTGCCGCTCGCCACCACATCCATCATCTCGTCCAGCGTGCCATAACTGCCGGGGAGGCAGATGAAGCAGTCGGCTATCTCGCGCATCTTCGCTTTGCGGTCTGCCATGTTGTCGGCATTCACCAGCTCGTCGCAGTTGTCTGCCAGCCGACGCGCAGCGATAATCCGCGGGGGCACCACGCCCACCACAGTCGCGCCTGCCGCCTTCGCAGCATTGCTCACGCTCGTCATCAGCCCGCCTGTCGCGCCGCCGTACACCAGCGTATGCCCGTGCTCGCCTATCCAAGTCCCCAGCCGCGCAGCCATCCGCTTGTACCGCTCGTGCACGCTGTCTTTCGCACTACAATATACCGCTATCTTCATAATCCGTTCGCATCTTATAACCTCTGAAATAATCCTTAAAAATCTCGCGAGCGTCAGCGAGCAGGAACATCGAAATCACCTTGCTGCGGGCTAACGCCCTTGCAGATGTTGAGGGACGCGAGACACCCCGACTGGTCGGGGGATAAAAAGAATTTATTCGGAGTCTTTCGCCTGCAATGCCCTCTTAATTCTTAATTCATAATTCTTAATTATAACATCACGCGTCAATCTTCGCGTAGGTCGCATTCTCTTCGATAAACTCGCGGCGGGGTGCCACATCGTCGCCCATGAGCATGGCGATGGTATGGTCTGCCTCGGCGGCGTTCTCGATGGTTACCTTCTTCAGCATACGCCGCTCGGGGTCCATCGTCGTCTCCCACAACTGCTCATCCGACATCTCACCCAGACCTTTGTAGCGTTGCGTTTTAATACCCGCCTCGCTACCGTTGCCGTATTTCTGGATGAAGTCATGCCGTTGCTGGTCGTTCCAGCAGTACTCCTTGACATTCCCTTTCGAGCAGAGGTAGAGCGGCGCCATCGCGATATATAGGTGCCCTTGCTCAATCACCTCTTTCATGTGGCGGAAGAACAGCGTCATGATGAGCGTAGCGATATGCGCACCGTCCACATCGGCATCCGCCATGATAATCACCTTATGGTAGCGTATCTTGCTCAGGTTCAGTGCTTTCGGGTCTTCCTCCGTGCCGAAGGTGATACCTAATGCGGTGAAGATATTACGCACTTCCTCGCTCTCGAACACCTTGTGCTCCATCGCCTTCTCCACATTCAGGATTTTTCCGCGCAGCGGCAGGATGGCTTGGTGCACGCGATCGCGTCCGGTCTTCGCCGTGCCGCCTGCCGAATCTCCCTCCACGAGGAATAACTCGCACTCCGCAGGGTCTTTGCTCGCGCAGTCTGCCAGTTTTCCGGGCAGTCCGCCGCCGCTCAACGGCGACTTGCGAAGCACGCTTTGACGGGCATTGCGCGCAGCGATACGCGCCTGTGCGGCGAGAATCACTTTCTCTACAATCTTCTTCGCGTCGTCGGGGTGTTCCTCAAGGTAGTTCGTCAGCGCCTCAGCCACTGCCGATGACACCATACCTGCCACCTCTGAGTTACCCAATTTCGTCTTCGTCTGACCCTCGAACTGCGGCTCTGCCACCTTCACGGAAATCACCGCCGTCAAGCCCTCGCGGAAGTCGTTCGGGTCAATAGTGGCATTGCCGTCTTTATCTTTCAGTTTGGCTTTCTCCAGCAACTTACTGTCCTCGGCATATTTTTTCATCACGCGCGTCAGCGCAGCGCGGAAACCTGCCACATGCGTACCGCCCTCTATCGTATTGATATTGTTCACATAAGAGTGCACATTCTCGTTGAAGTCGGTGTTGTAAATCATCGCCACCTCCACAGGCGTGCCGTACTTCTCGGTGCTCAAGTGAATCACCTCCGAAATCAGCGGCGTGCGCGTGTTGTCGATATACCGCACAAACTCGCTCAAGCCCTTCTCCGAGAAGAACACCTCTTTCTTATACAGCGGTCCCTCCACCGAGGGCGCAAACGTATCGCCTGCGCTTGCCGCCATAGAAGGGCTCTGAGGCAGCACCACCCGCTTGTCCGTCAGCGTGATTTTCACACCCGCGTTCAGGTATGCCAACTCGCGCATACGGTTCGCCAAGATGTCGTACTGATATACTGTCTCAGTAAATATCGACCCGTCGGGCCAGAACTGCACGCAGGTGCCCGTACCCACTTCGTCGGCATTGTATGTCCCTATCTCATGCACCGCGCAGGTCGGCTTGCCTTTCGCGTACTCCTGCATGAATATCTTCCCGTCGCGGCGCACCTCCACATGCAGTTTCGTCGAGAGTGCGTTCACGCAACTCACGCCCACGCCGTGCAGACCGCCCGACACCTTATAGGAGTTCTTGTTGAACTTACCGCCCGCGTGCAGCACGGTCATCACCACCTCCAGCGCACTCTTGTGCTCCTTCGGGTGCATGTCCACAGGGATACCGCGACCGTTGTCCTGCACCGTGATAGAGTTATCTTCGTTTATCGTAACTTCTATATGGTTGCAGAAGCCAGCCAGCGCCTCGTCTATCGAGTTGTCCACCACCTCATAAACCAAGTGGTGCAGACCCTTCTGCGAGATGTCGCCAATGTACATCGCCGGACGCTTCCGCACTGCCTCCAAGCCTTCGAGCACCTGAATACTCGAACCATCATACTTCTCTTGTCCTTCCATTTCAGAATTGACTACTTCTTCCATAATTTATTGTCTTTTTATTTTTCTGTGTATTGTCGCAAATTTTGTGCAAAGGTACAAAAAAAAATCGACATACGCAATAGGGGGACACATATTTTTGAAGAAAATCGCTCTACACGCCTGAAAACCGCCTTAAAACGCAAAACGATTTTTAACCCACACCAAAATCAGCACCTCACGCGCCCCAAACGCCGCAAAAACCCCTTTCCTCCACCCTACCCTTCCGCTTCCGCTCTGCGGTAATAATTGTCCAAATTTCGCAAATAAGCCTACTGCACCCCCTACCCGTCAACCACCTTCTTACGCCCGAAATCACCCTGAAATACCCTTGTGAGAGCCCCGACTTCGTATCGGAACATTATCGGAACATTATCGGAACATTACCGTAACATTACCGTAACATTACCGTAACATAAGCGAGACCTTCTCGAAGGTATCAAGGGAGAATATCGAACCCCTGTCCTACCCATGCCACACCTTTGTATGAATTGTCCAAAACACGCATACGAAGAAGAAAAGTATCTTTTTTCACAAACAATCGAGGTTTTGTTTGCCCGTTTCAATTATTTTTAGTACCTTTGCACGCAAAATCGAATACGACTATGAAAAGAAATGCTTCTCTTTTAGGTGTTGCGGCGTTGCTCTTCATGCTCACAGCCTGCCACCGCCCTGCACAGGTCGCCTCTGTCTCCACCGAGGCTGTCCCTGTTACCACGGACTGTATCGCCGCCGCGCCCGCAGTGGCAGAAGCCTATACCGCAGCCTTAGCCCCGAAGAAAGCCGCCCTCGAAGCAGAGATGTCCGTCGTGCTGGGCTATGCACCCGAGGACATGACCGTACACCGCCCCGAGTGCAACATGCTCAACTGGGCTACCGACGCACTGCTTGCCAAAGCCCGTCAGCACTACGACGGGCGCGTGGACATGGCGGTAGTAAACATAGGCGGCATGCGCTGCGAATGGCACAAAGGCGATATCACCAAGCAGCATGTGTTTGAACTCATGCCGTTCGACAACCGCCTCGTGGTACTCACGCTGAAGGGAGAAGATATTCTAGAACTCTGTCAGGTCTTTGCCGAAGTCGGCGGCGAGGGTGTAGCGGGGCTGCGCATGCAGGCAGAAGACGCACAACTGATTGACGCGCAGATAGATGGGCGCTCCATCGACCCCGAGGCGTACTACACCGTCGCCACCAGCGACTACCTCGCAGGCGGCACCGACCACATGACGCCCCTCACCCGCCACATCGCTTATTGGGACTCCGACCTGCTCATCCGCGACCTCTACCTCGAGTATGTCCAAGAGCAGCAAACCATCTCCGCCACCATCGACGGCAGAATGCAAATCAATTGACAACAACCATATACCACTACAACTATGGCAACAGTAACACTAACCTTTAATGACCGTAACCAACTGGCGCACAGGACATTAGAATATATTATGTCTTTGGGTGTATTCAAAGCTACCTACAAACAACCTTCTGCAGCAGAGAAAAAAACAATGCAAGCATTGCAAGAAGCACACCAAGGCAAGTTGACTCAATATGAGAATTTTGATGACTTCGCAAAAGCAATGGAGGCATTATGAGAACTCTATTCACCACTAAACAATACGAGAAGGATGTCAAACTGGCAAAGAAGCGTGGGCTGAACATCCAGAAACTTGTTGATATTGTGAGGTTATTGGCAAATGATGAAACCTTGCCGATTGCCAATAGAGATCATCCGCTACATTCTAATTTAGAAGGCTACCGAGAATGTCATATACAACCCGATTGGTTGCTAATCTATAAGAAAGGTGAAGACGGTTCTTTGTGTTTCTTGGAATTAGTGCGTACCGGCTCTCACTCTGATTTATTTTGAAATAAAAAAAAACTAACATAGTATGAAAAAGACGACCATCCTTCTCCTTCTCGCGCTATGCCTACCGGCAGCAGCAGCATGGGCTTGTACGAACTTCATCGTAGGCAAAGACGCTTCTACCGACGGCTCCACCATCATCAGTTATGCCGCTGACAGTTACACCCTCTATGGTTTCCTGCGCTTCTCGCCTGCCGCTGACCACCCCGCAGGCAGCATGCGCGAGGTGAAAGACTGGGACACAGGCAGGCCTCTATGCCAAATCCCGCAGGTGCCCCACACCTACACTGTGGTGGGCAATATGAACGAGCACCAACTCACCATCGGCGAGACTACATGGGGTGGTCGCCACGAGTTGGAAGACACCGTCGGAATAGACTACGGCAGCCTTATCTACATCGCGCTGGAGCGCTGCAAGACTGCCCGCGAGGCGATTGACTGCATGACCTCCCTCGTAGCCGAATACGGCTATGCCTCCAGCGGTGAGACCTTCTCTATTGGCGACCCCAACGAAGTGTGGATAATGGACCTTATCGGCAAGGGACCCGGGCGCAAGGGTGCCGTGTGGGTGGCTACCCGCGTACCGGATGATTGTATCTGCGCACATGCCAACCAAGCGCGTATCACCACTATCAACTTCAAAGACAAAGCCAACTGGCGTTGGAGCAAAGATGTAGTGAAGTTCGCCCGCGAAATGGGCTATTTCGAGGGTAAGGACGCCGACTTCTCTTTCCAAGCCGCCTATGCGCCGTTCGACTTCAGCGGGCTCTTCGTCTGCGAGGCACGAGTGTGGAGTTTCTTCCGCCATTTCTCCGACGACATGGATTCATACTACGATTACGCCACGGGCAAGACCTTTGTAGCGACCAGCGGCAAAGACGCAGGCACCCCCATGCCGCTCTTCATCAAGCCCAACCGCAAAGTGTCGGCACAGGACATCAAAGACTGCATGCGCGACCAGTATGAGGGCACGCCGCTTGACATCACGCAGGGCACCGACGCCGGTCCGTGGGGCAGCAAACTGCGCTACGGAGGACTTGGTTTTCAGGTAGATAGCGTGCAGTATTGGTACGAGCGCCCCACCGCTACTCAGCAGACAGGCTTCTCCTTTGTCGCGCAGATGCGAGGCTATGCTGACCCCAAAGCGGGCGGTATCTTCTGGTTTGGCGTGGACGACGCCGCCACCAGCGTCTATGTACCCATCTACAGCCGTATCAACCATGTGCCGGAGTGCTTTGCCGAGGGCAACGGCGATATGTACACCTTCTCGCACACCTCTGCTTGGTGGATATTCAACCTTGTAGCCAACTGGGCTTACACCAAGTACAGCCGCATGCTCCCTGAAATCAAGGCAGTGCAGACGGCATTGGAAGCGCATTTCAACGCGCAGATAGCTGCAGTGGACGCCGAGGTAGCACGCCTCCCGGGCGACAAAGAAGTAAGGCACTACCTCACCAACTTCTGCGACACCCAAGCCGACAACACCATGACAGAGTGGCAACGGCTGTATATCTACTTGGTAACCAAGTACATAGACGGTCAAGAGCGCAAGGTGGAGAATGGGCAGTTTGTTCGTAACCCCTATGGCGAGCCAGCTTACCCCGACCGTCTCCCCTTCCCCGAGCCCTACCTGCGCACTATCACCTCCGAAGTAACCCACGAGTAAACCCCATACAACCATGAAACCCTTCAGCGAATTGACCATCGCCCTTGCCAGCGACCATGCCGGCTTCGCGCTCAAGAACCAAGTGCGCCTCTTCCTTGAAGACAACGGCGCCAAAGTGCAGGACTTCGGTTGCTACTCCGACGCGAGTTGCGACTACCCCGACTACGCTCACCCCTTGGCAGAGGCAGTGGAGAAAGGTGAGTACGAGTTCGGTATCGTTATCTGCTCCACAGGCAACGGTATCTGCATGACAGCGAACAAGCACCAAGGTATCCGTGCGGCGCTCTGCTGGGAGAAGCGCCTTGCGCAACTTGCCCGCCAGCACAACAACGCCAATGTACTCGGCTTGCCGGCGAACTTCATCACCGTGCCACAAGCGTTGGACATCGTTGCCACTTTCTTCCAAACCGACTTCGAAGGCGGACGCCACGAGCGCAGAGTGAACAAGATTCCATGCTGCTGACGCCTGCCCGAATAGCCAATCAACTCCGGTGTTGGATGAACTATGCACTAAGCCTCTTCGGCATAGTGCATATTTCGCACTACCCCACCTTCCTTACTATTGAGCCCTCCAACATCTGCCAACTCGCCTGCCCTCAGTGCCCAGTCGGTATTGCCAAGAAGCACCCCCAAGGGGACACCGGTACTTCGCCTCGCAACCCTTTCCCCGACTATCCTCTCTCGCTGCTTGCCGACTGCTTCCGCTATGCGCACACTGTCCAGTTCTATTTCCAAGGCGAGCCGCTCCTCAACCCACGACTACCCGAACTCATACGCGAGGTAGCGCAGCAAGGGCTCTACACCATCGTCTCTACCAATGCGCAAGCCCTTGACCGCTCGATGGCTAAACGGCTGGTAGTGAGCGGTTTGCACCGTATCATCATCTCGATGGACGGACTCTCACAGTCCTCTTACGAAGCCTACCGAAAGGGAGGCAGTGTGGAGAAAGCACGAGCCGCCATCCGCTACCTAAGAGAAGAACGGGAGATAGCCCGCCGCCAGCGCCTGATTTCGGGCGATTACCCCATCATCGAACTCCAATGTCTCCTGCTCCGCTCCAACGAGCGGGAGCAAGCGCTCATGCGCAAGACATACCGCCTGCTCGGCGCCGACCGCTTCACCTTCAAGACCGCACAGTTCTATGATTATCAATACGGCAACCCGCTAATGCCTTCTCGCGACAGAGACCGTCGCTACGAGCAGTGCGCCGACGGCACTTATCGGCTGAAGCGGCACCCGCTCCGGCGCCTGTGGCATGCGCTCACGGGTATCTCCCCCTGCTATCGCCTGTGGGCAGGCTGCGTGCTGACTACCAACGGCGATGTACTCCCCTGCTGCTACGACAAAGCACACCACTACGCCTACGGCAACATACACCACGCCTCCCTACCTACTCTCTTCCGCTCCAAGCAAGCCGGTGCCTTCCGCCGGACGGCTATCCGCGCACCATTTCAGCAAGCACCCGAGATATGCCAAAACTGTTGGCACTAACCCCTTTTCTCTGCCCAAGCGAGTGAAGACGGCAATAGAAAGGAAATCTTAATAATAGTACATTTTGAGGTATTGAGCCGACGACGGAAAAAGTGTAGCAGCGGGAGCATTACAACAGCAGGAGAGTGTACCGACGTACACTCTCCTTTTGTTCGTTGCCTACCCACTGTTGGGTATTCCTGAAAAACAGTTTATGGTGTTTAGAATCCTGAGTACACCACTTTCAGCGACAGCGGACTGTCCGTATTTTGTGCGCTTCGAATCTTCGTAGCAGACATCACTTGGCTCTGGCGCACGGAAGTAACGGAAGTGGTACCATACGACGCGTTGGTGGTGGTCTCTACGGTTACGGGTACCAGCAGCATGTTCAGCGTGTCGGGATTCATCTCCTGCCGTATCTGATTGGTAAGCAGGGTGTTGAGGTCGTAGGTATAGTAATAGATAGTGTTTCCGAGCGAGTCGGTACCTGTGGTCAGCGAAGAGAGGATAGCCACTGTGTCGGCAGGCAGTTCTTTCTTGCGGAAGAATCGGTCCACGCTCTCTTCCTTGATGAGCAGCATATAGTTAGCAGGCTGCAGCCAGTCGTTTCGGCTGATGTCCGTTCCCGTGCCTTCATAGACATTGAGCACATCGACCTGCAACTGGGCGAGGTTGACATAGGGACGCTTCACCGTGTCTTTGTAAATCAGGCTCTGCATGATGGTCTGCTCAATCTGCAACATGGGGAATTGCATGCGTGTATAGACGCCTGCGGGTGCAATCACATAACTATAGTGCGCACTATCCGCCAGCAGGTTATTGACCAGCGTCTCTTTCTCGCGGTACTCTATTCGGTTCAGCCCACGCACCTCGGCGTTGGCATAGAAGCCCTTCATGTCAGTTACGGTGGTGTCTTGCCCTGCGCGGTTGTAGGTAAAATGGTAATAGACTGCCATGCTCACATCGGTGATATGCAGCACGGTAGCGCTTCCGAAGGTGGGCGTGATATAGAGTCCTTTGAAGAACTCGTTGAACTCTTCCTGCGAGACATAGGCTTGCATGGTGAAGAAGCGTTTGGCGAAGTCGTCGCTCATGCGGCAACGCACCATGGGCTGGTAGGTGCCCGTGCTGCTGTTGTAGACGCTATCTGCCTTGTTTCCCGCGATGATAAGGGGCTGCCGCGCCACGAGGAGGGTGCTGTCGTCCATGCTGCAATAGTCGGCTATATTGATGTCGGAAGTATAAGTCAGGTTATACTCCATCACGCCTCGGTCTATCTCATACACATTGATTGCCATCGGAGTGGTACTGCTGCCCACCCAGTCGCGGTAGTATATATATAGGTATATGGAGTCCACCTCCGCGGTCTCGGGATATTGGAAGCCGACGGGGCAAGCCAACTGCGTCAGCACCTCCGCGCGCACCGTGCCGTAGTCGGTGGCTATCTCGCCCAGCAGGAAGGAGTCGGGCGCCGTGATGATACTGCCGCAAGGGGCTAAGTTGGACGACAAAGAGAAAGTGTCGGAACAAACGATTATCTTATCGTTATCGTCCAACAACGAACTGCCCGCAGTAACCACATCGTCTTTGCAGCCATTGAGAGCCAAGAATAAGGAACAAAGAACCAAGACGGAATAGACCCGTATGGTCGAACAAACTCTATCCATCATTATTGCTCCTTGTTTCATTGGTAATGTATCTTTTCTCTTTGTGCCTTGTTCTTTGTTCATCATATATTTTCTCACTCTCCAATCAGCCCGTTGCAGAAGTCAAGGAAGCGTTTGTTATCCGCTCCTTCTTCGTAGGGCAGCAGGGGTTTTCGGCTCGTCTCTGCGTAGTTCATCACGCGCTGGTTAATCTTCGGGCTGGCAAAGGTGATGGCGTCGGAATAGTCTATCGCCAATCTCATCAGTTCCTCATAGCCGACAGGGAAGCCAGCGATACTGCGGACATCGTTGTTGGAGATTCCGTCAATCTGCAACTTCTGTGCAAACTTCGTGCCAAAGGGCGTTTGGTACTCATCATCGTTGATAGAAAGTACTATTTTGGAGTTCGCGAAGAAGGGTTCGTCGGCATATGCTTTCTTAAGGTATAGCGGCGCGAGTGCGGACATCCATCCGGAGCAGACTACGATATTCGGCGTCCAGCGCAGTTTCTTCACGGTTTCGATGGCTCCGCGGGCATAGAAGATACAGCGTTCATCGTTGTCGGCATACTCTTTTCCCTCGGCGTCGGCTACGCCTTTGCGCTTGTGGAACAAGTCGTCGTTGTCAATGAAATAAATCTGGATACGGGCGGACTGTATGCTTGCGACCTTGATGAGCAGTGGGTGGTCGGTCTCGCTGATGATGATGTTCATTCCCGAGAGTCGTATCACCTCGTGCAACTGGTTGCGTCGCTCATTAATGTCGCCGAATTTCGGCATGAACGTGCGTGTCTCGTACCCCTTCGATTGGAACAACTCGGGCAACTGCCTATTGAGCAAACGAATGGGCGTCTCTTCCGCTAAGTAGGGGTATATCTCCTGCGAGATAAATAGGATTCGTTTCGGCTCTTTCATAGGCATAGAATTTTGAAATTTCCTGCAAAGGTACTAAAAATTATTGACATTTACAACTTTTTCCTTCGAAAAATTTGTTTTGTCCGTTTTTTTTAGTACCTTTGCAGGCTTTTTGAGGCAGAATGGTTTCAAGTTTTCAGGTTTCAGGTATGCTTATCCTTGCCCCGTACGGCATACCACCGAGCCCCGCGACCAGACATTTCAATCAACGCAATATGCAAATCATCACCACCAAGCAAGAACTCCTCCAACATGTAGAGGCTTGCAAACAGCAGAACAAGACCATCGGGCTGGTGCCTACGATGGGTGCACTCCACGCGGGGCATGCCTCGCTCGTCAGACGCTGCGTCAGCGAGAACGATGTAAGTTTTGTCTCTGTCTTCGTTAATCCCACCCAGTTCAACAACAAAGAAGACCTTGCCAAGTACCCGCGCAATATCTGGCGCGATGCGGACTTGCTCTCTAACCTCGGGGCGCATTTTCTCTTTGCTCCCACGCCAGAAGAGATGTACACCGCCGAGGAGATGAACAGCACCTTCCCGTTTGACTTCAACGGGCTTGACCAAGTGATGGAAGGCAAGATGCGCCCCGGGCATTTCAACGGCGTGGTACAGGTGGTAAGCCGCCTGTTTTATCTTGTGCGCCCCGACCGCGCTTACTTCGGCGAGAAAGACTATCAGCAACTCGCCATCATCCGCCACATGGTCAGCGATTCATCGCTGGCAGGCACCTTCGGCGACCTGCAAATCATCGGTTGTCCTATTGTCCGCGAGGAGTCAGGACTGGCGCTCAGCAGCCGCAACGAGCGCCTCTCTGAGAGCGAGAAGCAGACAGCGGTGAATATCTCCCGTATCCTCTTCGAGAGTCGCGAGTGGGCGCAGACGCAGCCCGTTGCCGAGGTGCAGCAGCGCGTGGTGGATACTATCAATGCCGTGGAGGGGCTGGAAGTGGAGTACTACGAGATAGTAGACCAATCTACCCTGCTGCCCGCCGCCGATTTCTCCCACGCCATCGGCTGCGTAACGGTCTATTGCGGACCCGTAAGGCTGATAGATAACATCAAGTACTGATTGGTTGCCGTTAAGGAGAGGCTCGTTCGCCATTAATGACCCTTCTAATGCCTTACTTCGGCTACGCCTCGTAGAGATTGGGAAAGATTTCGGACGGAGGAGGGGTGGCATTGGCGGGTGGAAGATATTTGGCGTCGGCGGGTGTTTCTATTCGGGTAGAGGCATTGCCAAAAACACACCCTCGCAGATAATTGGTCTGCGGGGGTGGTCTTTATTCTCCGTTAAAGACCATTAAAAGAGCCATTAAAACTTGTTTTCTCTGTTTATTCCCTGCTTATTCTTTGCTTCTACTCCGCTTCTACCTGCCTATTTCCTTCGTCTTTTTGCCGTCCTTTTGCCGTAATCGTTTCGAAATGTACGGCTAATGGAGGAAAATGGCGATAAAAATACAGGAAAGTATTGCGAGTGTCAGAAAAAAAGTGTAACTTTGTGGGCGAATGTGTATTTGGGTTACGAAAACGGACAATAATACTCACAATAATCAACGAAAACTTGCTTTTTAGAACAAGTATTTTCAAGAATTGTGCAAATATGTTTGTAACAATACCCGCAAGAGTCAAAGATGAAAGCAGTTATAGACCAATATATCCCTTTCTTGGCAGAGGCGTTGCAAGCGCAGGGCGTGGCGGTAGTGGCATTGGCGCCGGAAGCGATTACGCATGAGTCGGTAGTGGACGCGGAGGCGTTGTTTGTGCGTACCCGCACGCGTGTGGATGGTGCTCTATTAGAAGGTACGCGCGTGAGTTTTGTGGCTACGGCGACCATCGGGACAGACCACCTTGATATTCCATACTTGGAGCAGTCGGGGATAGCCTGGGCGTCTGCGCCCGGGTGCAATGCGCAGGCGGTGTGCGACTATGTGGAGGAGTGTCTTCGACTGAACGACCGTCTTGCGACTGAACGACCGCTGCGCTGTCCGACCGCTACGCTGTCTGACCGATTGACGCTTGGGATAGTGGGGTGCGGACATGTGGGGAGCAAGGTGAAAGCGATGGCTGAGCGCAAAGGTATGCGTGTGCTGGTGAGCGACCCACCGAAAGGGGCGCATTTCCCCTTGGCGCAGTTGGCAGCCGAAGCCGATGTGATTACTTTCCACACGCCTCTCACGCGCGCGGGCGCGTACCTTACATACCACCTCTGCGATGCGGAGTTCTTAGTGCATTGTCGTCCGGGGACGCTGATTATCAATGCTGCGCGCGGTGGGGTAGTGGACGAAGAGGCGTTGCTGCATTCGGGCTTGCCTTGCGCCATTGACACTTGGGAAGGAGAACCCGACATCAACCGCGCCCTGCTACGGCAGGCGTGGCTGGCATCTTACCACATAGCGGGCTACTCGCTGGAAGGGAAAATAAACGCGTCTCAGCAGGTTTTGGACGCTTTCTGCCGCTTTTTTCAGCGAAAGGCTTGCATAATTGACAAAAAAGCAGTAACTTTGCACGCTCGTTTGGGCGATAGCGCTCCCGGGTGGTTGCAGCGTATCACCGAGGAACTGAAAGCACACCCCGACGGCTTTGAACGGCTGAGGAAGGCGTATGTCCTCCGATAAATAAGCGATATAAGATTACTCAGGATATTCCGAATACTCAGAAAACTCCAAGATAGAATATGGCAAATTTTCAGAAACTGACCCCCCGTAGCGAAGACTACTCGAAGTGGTACAACGAATTGGTAGTAAAAGCAGATCTTGCAGAGCAGTCCGCGGTGCGCGGTTGCATGGTTATCAAGCCGTACGGCTATGCGATATGGGAAGCCATTCAGGCGAACCTCGACAAGCGTTTCAAGGCGAAAGGCGTGAAGAACGCCTATTTCCCCTTGCTCATCCCGAAGTCCTTCTTGAGCCGTGAGGCAGAGCATGTGGAGGGCTTTGCCAAAGAGTGCGCCGTGGTTACGCACCACCGCCTGAAGAACGACCCCGATGGCAAGGGCGTTATCGTGGACCCCGATGCGCGCTTGGAGGAGGAGTTGATTATCCGTCCGACCTCGGAGACCATTATCTGGTCCACCTACAAGAACTGGATTTCCAGTTACCGCGACCTGCCTATCCTGTGCAACCAGTGGTGCAATGTGATGCGCTGGGAGATGCGCACGCGCTTGTTCTTGCGTACCGCCGAGTTCCTTTGGCAGGAGGGGCATACCGCGCACGCGACCCAAGAGGAAGCGGAGGACTTCGCGCGGCAGATGCTGGATGTGTACGCCGACTTCGCCGAAGATATTATGGCGATACCTGTGGTGAAGGGAGTGAAGTCGCCCAACGAGCGTTTTGCGGGTGCACTCAACACCTACTGCATAGAGGCGATGATGCAAGACGGCAAGGCGCTGCAAGCCGGCACGAGCCACTTCCTTGGGCAGAACTTCGCCAAATCGTTTGATGTGCAGTTCCTCTCGAAAGAGAACAAATACGAGTACGTATGGGCTACCTCGTGGGGCGTGTCCACACGCCTGATGGGTGCACTCATCATGACCCACTCCGACGACAACGGACTGGTGCTCCCGCCCCACTTGGCACCGATACAAGTGGTGATAGTGCCTATCTTCAAGAAACAAGAGCAGTTGGATGAGTTGCTCGCTAAACTGAACCCGCTGGCAGAGCAACTGCAAGCGCTCGGTATCCGCGTGAAACTTGACACGAGCGAGAAATACACGCCGGGCTATAAGTTCGCCGACTATGAGTTGAAGGGTGTGCCCGTGCGCCTCGCAATGGGCGGACGCGACCTTGAGAACAACACCATCGAGATTGCCCGCCGCGATACAATGGAGAAAGAGACGGTAACGATAGATGGTATCGTCGAGCGGATTCAGTCGCTGCTGGAGGAGATTCAGAAGAACATCTATAAGAAAGCACTGGACTTCCGTATCGCCAACACCCGCGAAGTAAATACTTACGAGGAGTTCAAGGAGGAAATCAAGAAAGGCGGTTTCCTGCTCTGCCACTGGGACGGTACACCAGAGACCGAGGAGAAGATAAAAGCCGACACAAAAGCAACTATCCGCTGCATCCCGCTGCAAGACTTGCCCGGACACCACTCCGAGCCCGGCACCTGCATGGTTACCGGTAAGCCCTCCGCCGGCAGGGTGGTCTTCGCGCTGGCTTACTAAGGTTTGTTTAGCATGCCTATATTTATAGGTATTATTTTCCTTAAACCCCAACGATGAAAAGAGCAAAGGTACATATCAGCCTGTTATCGCTATGGCTTTCTGTGTGCCTTTGCTCTTTTTCTGTGCCTGTCTGCGGGCAGGAGCAGGTGCTTGCAAAGGTGGAGAACGGGGATACTGTGTATATGGTGGCACTGCATGACCTTTATGTGTATGCACCGCTGAAGTTCAAGAACAAGCGGCAGGAGCGGTTCTACTGGCGCACCGTGCGCGACGTGAAGAAGACGCTGCCCTATGCCCGCATGATACGCGCAGACATGGAATTTGCTGACGAGGAGTTGGCTAAGATACAAGACCCCAAAGAGCGCAAACGATGGTGGAAGAAATACGAGAAATACCTCTTTAATAAGTACGAGGACGACTTTCGCCACATGTATGCCTCGCAAGGGCAGATGCTGATGCTCCTGATGTCGCGAGAGACCGACCATACGAGTTACGACCTCATCAAACTTTACCGAGGCAAGGCGAGCGCGAATTGGTGGCAGTTCGTTGCCAAACTCTTCAAGAACGACCTGAAAGAGGAGTACGACGGCAACGACAAAGATGCCATCATCGAGCGCGTGATTCACCTTGTGGAAGCAGGGCAGTTGTGAAACAAACTATGCCGATAATCCGATAAATTAGGTAAAAAACAGGTCAAAAATGCAGAAAAAAACAATTTTTTACCACGAAAGATTTGGATATTCGCAAAAAAAGATGTATCTTTGCACGCGGTTGTTATTTGGCGACTTTAGACAAAACAACTCATATTATTAACTAATTTTTTATTCATTATGAAAAAGATTTATTCTTTAATGCTCGCGTTGTTCGCAACGCTTAGCGTAGGGACGGTCTTCGCACAAGACACAGTTACATTCACATTGCATGTTGATCATCCTGAAGCCATTATGGTGGTAGTAGATGACCACATTGATGCGAATTGGAACACAATTAAAGACACTATTGACTTAGTAAAGGGAGACAACACTATTAATGTACCTCGTATGTCGTATGGGTATGGCAATGTGTATGTAACGGTGCAAGAAGGTTGGGGCGTTGCTTCTATTGACCACAACTTACCCAAATCAGATCCTAACTATGATTACACTCCCACTTTTTATGGAGAAGGCAATGAGTGGATGCTGTATGTAAGTGGTCAATGCGCAGGACTGACATACAATGTTGTATCCTATGATCTTACTGCTGCCCGTACAGACTCTTTGTTGGTATGGATTGACAACAATAAGGGTGCAACCTTAAGGTATGCATCAGGCAATACCATTACATTAAAAGATAGTACTTGGAATGTAATTCGTTTTTCTCCTGACTCTGCATTGAAGGACATTCCATTACAGGTTAACCCTTACGGAAATGTATATCAAGTAAAACTCAAGGGTAATGTACTTCCGTTAATTCCGGGTATGGGATGGTACAATCCTGATTACTATTCGTTAGCAGGTGCAGTTAATGGCGATTCCGTTGAGATTCATGTAAATGCACCCGCAGACTTGACCTATCCTGTCATCTTTAATTTTGCTGAGCCGGAAATGAAGGCAGCATTAGATAGCGTGTATGTTGATAATGAAAAGGTGGAATACCATGATACGATCAATGTAGCATGGGGTAAGTCAATTCTTCTCTACTTAAACACAACAACTTACGCTATTTCTATTAATGAGAATAATCTCTATAGAGGGATGTATAGCGCTACTATCACTGATACCCTGGTATTGAACATTGAAGCTATTGCTTACCACGATTTCAACGTTACTTTGAAAGTACACAATCCTAATTGTGCTACCGTTAAGTGCTACATCAATCAGGTTTATACAACTCTTACCGACCTGAAAGATGGAGTTGATACCGTTCTCACTCTTAATAGCAAACAATCTTACATGATGATTAGCAATAATAAATCCTGCAAGATAGACTCTGTAATGATAAATGGCAAGAAAGAGTTGAACTATCGACAATTCACTTGCAAAGACAATGATATCATTGAGGTATTCGCTGATAGTATACGTCGTACTTTGGATTTGATGCTGTATGTAGATGATGCAACGAAATATTCTTATCCTTCATTCAAAAACAGCGAGTACGATAATATGTTACCTGGCGATGGGAAGTTACAGACAGGTTATTCGTTAATCAAATTTGATGAAACGGATAATAATTTCTATGTTTACATGTCTCCTACTCCTGTATTCTACCAGAATGATTCTCTCATTATGTTGCAGTCATGGGAATCTTCTGTAAATCCGACTTTCGCAGACGGTGATGTATTCAAAATCTTTGCAGACACCGCTGAGGTATATACTGTAGGTATCTATGTAGCAGGCGATGCTGTAGTAGAGGATGCAACCAAAGACCGCATTGTGGCAATCAAAAACCTGAAAAAGAATTTTAACGTGCTGCAAGGTACCGAGGTTTCGTTCAAGACCGCAGCACCTGTTTTGGTTAATGGTGTAGCAGCAGAAGGTGTTGACAGCGTTTACACGGTGGTCATCAAGGAGAACACTACCATCGTAGTAGGCGAACTGACCTCTTGCGCTGAGGCTAACGTAGCTGCTAAAAACACTGTGCTTGCTTTGGATGAGTTTGTGGTAGCTTACGTAAATGGTTCTTACACCTACATCAAAGATGCAACCGGTTCGGCATTGATTTACAACAAATCATCTAACTATGGTTTGAACGCAGGTGATACTGTTACCGGGCTGGTAGGTAAGATTGATGTTTACAATAACTTGGTAGAGATTGTACCGAGCATGACTGTGGACAAACTGAATGTGAAAGCCGGCGTAGCTCCCGAGCCTGCATTGCAAGAGGAGGTTATCACCCTTGCGGATGTAAATAAGTATATTCGCATCGAGGGCGTAACGGTGAACGAGGCTGACACTTTCACCACCGCAAGCCAAGAGACCATCACAGCCGTTTGGAAAGACACCACATTGGTTATATACAACAAGTTTAAGGTGGCTCAAACCTTCTCCGCAGATAGCATCTACGACATCGTTTGTGCAGTATCGGTATTCAAAGAACAGCTCCAAGTTTACTTCATCAGTGCTACAGCAAAGGCAAAAGAAGAGCCCGAACCTGAGGTTGCTCAATATCAATTGCATGGCTCATGGGTTAAGGACTGGGGCGGTCCTGTATTGAAGATTGCAGAGGATAAAGCAACCGCTACTGCTACGGTAGAGATGAAAGAAGGAAGCTACAACTTCGGTATCAAGCAGATTGACGCTACCGGCAATCAAATTGCATGGATGTGGACGGCTAACACCGAGGGCGACACCTTCACCCGCGAGGCGAACGCATTCGTCTTCATCAAGCAAGAGAAGATTGACGGCAAGGACAATGGCAAGAACCCGACTCTCGCTGCCGATGTAGATGGTGTATATACCTTCGTTTGGACATATGCTGACAACACCTTGACCGTAAACTTCCCCGCTAAACCCGAGGGTATCTTCAATGCTACCGTTGAGGGGCAAGCTGAGAAGTTCGTTCGCGACGGGCAACTCATCATCCGCATGAACGGCGTAGAGTACAACGTATTGGGCGCAAAGATTCAATAAGACTACTCCCTGCGCAACACATAGCGCATGAATAAAAAGAGGCTGCTTAACGGTTGGTTAGGTAGCCTCTTTTGTTTGATGATGGCATAGAGATGGGGAATCTTAACAATCGTATAGTTTTTGTGCAGGGTTGCCTCGCTGACGACCCGCGGGAGACCCGCGAGAGACCCGCGAGAGATACACGAAAAAATAGCCGCGGGAAATCGGCATAGAAATCTTAAGAATCGTACTTTTTGGGGGTTAGGGGAGTGCGTTCGTAGAGTAGCCCCCTGCGTTGGGATATGTCGCCCCTTCGGGGCAGGCATCTACACCAGCAAGGACTTGACTATATTGAACGCAAGACTATCATTTTGAGCAGTTTTCCAGCGCACGGAGGATGGTTGCGTACTCGAAACCGCGTTGGAGGAGGAAGCGGATTTTGGCTTCGCGGGTGGCGTTTTTCTTTGTTGCAAGGAGGGCGAGCAAAATCCGATTATACTCGGTTTCATCTATGTTTTGGAGGGCAGACAGTATCTCCGAGGATGGCAGTTGTCGTGCTTGTAGCATGGCACGGATTTTCACCTTGCCCCAATGTTGGTAGAGCAGTTTGTCGTGGGTGTAGGCGCGACAATAGCGAGCGTCGTCCAAGTAGTGGTAGTCGTAGAGATGGCTGATGATGGTTTCTGCCTGCGCGGGCATGCCGCCCCAAGCGAGGATTTTCGTGCGTACCTCAGAGGCGCAATGTTCCGCACGGGCGCAGTAATTCTCAGCGCGTGAGGTCAGTTCTTGCAGCGAGTATTCGCGGTTTTCCATAGGAGTCGTTTTTTAGGATAATATCCTGATAGCCCATCGACTGCAGCATGTCGGCAGTTTGTTGGGCATAGGCTTCGTTCAGTTCGAAATAGAGATAGGGTGCCAATCGGAGTTCGGCGATACGGCGGTAGAAAAGGAGCGGGTCTTGGTCGGGTACGAAGAGCGCAGAGTGCGGCTCGTTGTCCAGCACGGAGGTGTCCATCTGCGCCTTCTCACGCTCGGCAATATACGGAGGATTGGAGACCACGATTTGGAAAGTTAGTTTCTTGCCGTCCTGATTGGTGAACAGCGGGGTTTGGCTGAGGATGTCGCATTGGGCAAATTGGATAGGTGTGTGATTGCGCTCGGCATTGCTGCGGGCGATGGTGAGTGCTTCCTCGGAGATATCAAGTCCATAGACATTCCAATCGGGGTGCTGCTGCTTGAGGGCAATGGCGATACAGCCAGAGCCCGTGCCAATGTCTAAGACAGCAGGACCCACCCCATCCCTCCCTGAAACCACCCCACTGCGCGTTGCTTGTGGGGACCCCGAAAGGGGAGAGGAGATTTGTGTCGCTTGGTCTTGGGTGATAAAATCCACTAATTCTGCCGTTTCGGGACGGGGGATGAGGGTCGCGGGAGAGAGTTGCAAGTCGAGCCCGCGCCACAAAGTATGACCAAAAATATACTGAATAGGCTCTTTTTTTTGCAATCTCTGCAAAATAATTTCTATATTTGGAATAATTTTTGTATCTTTGCAGCCCGAAAGGATTTGTGTGCGTGAGAACCCGGTCGTTTCCTCTGCGACCCACCACGCCAACGCCCGACATTCATCGGGCGGATAGAAACCTTGCAAGGCAGATTCAATATGGCGGACGAATTCTCTCAATAGGAGATTGTGTATCGGGGTTTGCTAATCGGGAGTTCGGAATCGGCTTAGGGGTGGTATATACTCTCGTTTATCCTACGAATATCCTACGTATATCCTCCGTATATCCTCCGTAATCAATAGCACAAGGATAGCATAAGAAAATAGCCGTTTCACAAAATCGGGTGCAAAGTTACAAAAAAAATATGGATTACGCAAAATATATCCGCAGATGTCTGCAAATAGCCCGCAATGGAGCGTATTATGTGGCGCCCAATCCGATGGTTGGGGCGGTGTTGGTGCGTAATGCCGACGAGAAAGTGCTGAGCGAGGGCTGGCACCAACAATATGGCGGTCCGCATGCGGAGGTGAATTGCCTAAGGACCCTCCCTACCCCTCCCTACAAGGGAGGGGACTTGGGGGATTGCACTTTGTTTGTCAATCTGGAGCCATGCAGCCACTACGGGAAGACCCCACCCTGCGCGAAACTGCTGATAGACCGAGGAGTAGGTCGCGTGGTGATAGGTATGCAGGACCCCAATGAGAAAGTGGCCGGAAGAGGGATACAGATGTTGCGCGAGGCGGGCATAGAGGTGGTAGTGGGCGTAGAGGAAGAGGCATGCCGCGAACTGAACAAACGGTTTATCTGTCTGCACGAGAAGAAGCGCCCGTATGTGGTGCTGAAATGGGCGCAGAGTAGCGATGGATTCGTGGATAATCGCAATTATCAATTTGAAAATTATCAATCTGAAAATTTGAAAATTGCCACCCCTCCGTTGGTGCTCTCGACAGCGCTGACAAAACAGTTGGTACATCAGATGCGGGCGGAGAATATGGCGATCATGGTGGGGACTCACACGGCATTAGCCGATAACCCGCGCCTGCTCACCACACGCTGGAGCGGGCGAAACCCCATCCGCGTGGTGTTGGACAGGAAGGGCGTTTTGCCTGCTGAGAGCAAGATTTTTTCGGGAGAGGCAGAGACAATAGTGTATCGCGAGCAGACCGATTGGGCATTTGTGTTGCAGGATCTGGCGAATAGAGGCATTCACTCTGTATTGGTGGAAGGCGGTCCGACGCTACATAAACATATCATGGAGAGCGGTGTATGGGACGAGATACATGTGGAAGTTGCGCCCGAAGTCGCGTGCGGCAAGGGGACAAAAGCACCCTGCGTTGGTCTGCCGACAGAGGGGCAACAGATAGACGGACATATATGCTATATGATACGAAACAAGCGATAAAAGCATGAAAAACAAATTATTATATATAAGTATCCTATTTCTTTGCGCTATGCTGTCAGGCTGTCAATGGTTTGAGCAAAAGCGTATGACGGGCGTAGCGGTGGCGCTTAACGGGCAGTATCTGTACCAATCCACGTTGGACTCGTTGAGTTTCGGGTTGTCGAGCGAAGATAGCGCCAGGGTAGTGGAGCAGTATGTGAAGCAATGGGCGAAAGACATCTTGGAGTACGAGCGCGCCAAAGGAGCTGCCGATAAAGCCATAGAGGCACTGGTGGAGGATTATCGGCGGTCGCTCTATGTGCATGCCTACGAACAGGAGTTGGTGGTGCGACGCATGCCGAAGCAGGTCGCCGACTCAGTGGTAGAACAGATTTATGCAGCCCATCCGGAGAAGTTCGAGTTGCGCGAGAGTTTGGCAAAAGGTGTGCTGATAGTGGTGCCTAACGGAGCACCCAACATGAAGAAACTGCGGGGATGGTTGACCGACCTGAATGAAGAGAATTTGGAGAATATCGAGAAGTTCGCCTACAACTACGCCATCGGCTACGAGTTGTTTACCGACCAATGGCGCACGGCACAACAATTACTGATGTCTATGCCGTTTGAGCGGGATGAGTTGAACCGTCTGCTGCGCAGCAAACAGCAGATAGAGTTGCAAGACTCGCTTTCGACCTATATCTTGCAGGTTACCGACAAACGAATGGCAGGTGAACCCATGCCGATAGAGTATGCTCGTCCGGAGATTGAGAAAGCCGTATTGAGTCAGCGCAGGGTACAGTTCTTGCAGGAAGAGCGCGAACGGTTGTACGAAGATGCCATTAAATACAACAAGATAGTTTTTTTTGAGAACAATTAGTAATTTGTCCAATATATGAATCGTTTTTTTAAGATAGTGGTTGGGCTTTGGTGCTTTGTGATGGTTAGCAATGTCCTCTGTGCGCAAGACAATGTGATAGACGAGGTGATATGGATAGTGGGCGATGAAGCGATACTGCGCAGCGAGGTTGAGGAGGAGCGTCTGCGTGCCCAATACGAGGGACAGCAGATAGCAGGCGACCCCTATTGCGTGATTCCCGAGCAAATAGCCATTCAGAAACTCTTTCTGCACCAAGCGGAGTTGGACTCTATCTATGCCAACGAATCGTCGGTGAGCCATCAGGTGGACATGCGTATGAACTACTATATCTCGCAGATTGGCTCGAAAGAGAAGATGGAGGAGTATTTCCGCAAGACCAGCAGCGAGATACGCGAGGAGATGATGACCAGCGTGCGCAATCAGATGATTATCCAACAGATGCAGCAGAAACTGACGGAGCATATCAAGCCCACGCCTGCGGAGATTCGCCGCTATTACAACAGTCTGCCCGCCGACTCCATCCCGATGATGCCGGCACAAGTGGAGGTGCAGATACTGAGTTTTGAGCCGCCGGTGCCGGTGGAAGAGACGGAGCGTATCAAGGGGCGTTTGCGGGAGTTCACCGAGCGTGTAACGAGCGGAAAAGCCGATTTTGGCATGCTGGCGCGGCTCTACTCGGAAGACACTGAGTCTGCCAAGCGAGGCGGCGAGTTGGGTTTTGTAGGAAGAGGACAGTTGGTGAGCGAGTTCGCCGATGTGGCATTCAACCTCAACGACCCAAAGAAAGTGTCGCGTATCGTGCAAACGGAGTACGGCTACCATATCATCCAACTGATAGAGAAGAAAGGCGAGCGCATCAATTGCCGGCATATCCTCCTGCGCCCCCGTGTGAGTGCAGACGACAAAATAAAGGCTATCAACAAGTTAGATACCATTTCCTCCGCAGTGCGCAACGGCGAATACACCTTCGAACAAGCCATCATCCATTTCTCGCAAGACAAGAACACCGTGATGAACGCGGGCTTGATGACCAACCCCAACACGGGCAGCACGCGGTTTGAATACCAAGACCTGCCCGCCGAAGTGGCAAAGCAAATCTACACGATGAAAGAGGGCGACATCTCTGCACCGTTCGTGATGATGGACCAAACGAAGAACAAAGAGGTGTGCGCGATTGTGAAACTGCGCAAGAAGACAGATATGCACCGCGCGAACCTGACAGATGATTTCCAAACGATTAAGGGTATGCTGGAGCAGAAGCAGGCGGCGGAGTTCATCCACGATTGGATACTGCAGAAGCAGAAAAACACCTTTATTCAGATTGACCCGAAATGGGCAGGCTGCGACTTTGAATATCCCGGGTGGATACACGATTAAGGAAACTCATTCACCGTGAATAGTCGGAAGTACATAGCATGTCTTTGTCTGTGCTATGCAGCAAGCGTAGCAGCACAGACATTGGTGTATCTGGAGCATTCCGAGACGCTCAGTTTTGACCAAGAGCGGATTGCCAATGCGCAGATACTCCGCGGGAATGTGATTTTCCGCCATGAGGACGCCCTGATGTACTGCGACTCGGCTTATTTCTACGACCAAGAGAACTCGCTCGATGCCTTTGGGCATGTGCGGTTTGAGCAGGGCGACACACTGAAGGGGTATGGGGACAAGTTGTTCTATGATGGCAACACGAAGTTAGCACGCCTGCGTCGGCATGTACGGCTGGTGCACGGACAAGAAGATAATCCCACCGTGCTCACCACCGACAGCCTCAACTATGACCGCGCACGAAATGTTGCCTACTACTATTCCGGCGGCACAATAGCCGACAGTCTGAACACCTTGCGCTCTGTTCGCGGGAAGTATTATCCCAATAGCAAACAGGCGGTGTTTAGTCAGGATGTGCGGCTGGATAACCCAAAGTTTATTCTAACAAGCGACACCCTACTCTATAACACAGCGACGAAGATAGCCGACTTAGTCAGTCCGTCCACCATTGTCTATGAGGAAGAGACCAATATCTACTCCCCCTTGGGATGGTACAACACGGAGACGGAGCAGTCGATGTTGCTTCGGCGCTCGCAGGTGATACATTCGGACGGGAAATCAATGACGGGCGATACCATCTACTATAATAAACGCATCGGGCACGGGCGTATCATCGGGAATATGGAGATGCACGACACGGTGCAGAAGATGACGCTCTACGGCAACTTCGGTGAGATGTTCAATGATGGCGATTACGGCTATGCTACCGATAGCGCTTTGGCAGTAGACTGGTCGGAGGAAGACTATGCCTATTTGCATGCCGACACACTCTATACAGAGACCATCTATTTCCGCCCCGATTCCACGGAGCAGGACAGCAGTTATCGCAAGATGCGGGCATATCATAATGTGCGACTCTATCGTGTGGACTTGCAGGCGGTGTGCGACTCGTTGGAATATAACAGCCTCGACTCGGTGATGACACTCTACTGCGATCCCGTCTGCTGGAGTGATGCCAATCAGATGTCAGCAGACACCATGCGGGTGTATATGAAAGACGGTGTGGTGGATTATGCCCACGGTATTAATAACGCCATCACCATCAAGCGCGAGGCACACGACTATTTCGACCAGATGGCAGGCAAAGAGATGTTTGCATACGTGCGCGACGGGGAGTTGCGACAGGTGGATGTGAACGGCAATGCGCTGACCGTGTTCTACCCCAAGCAGGAAGACGGCACTTTCTTTGGTATGAACACCACACAGTCCAGTTATGTGAAGGTATTCCTTGAGAATCAGGAGATACACCATATCGTTATCTTGCCGCAGCCGCAGGGCGTGATTTATCCGATGGAGCAGATTCCCGCAGGCATGGACAAGTTGGCAGGCTTCTTTTGGGCAGAGCAAGAGAGACCCATGCGACCGGGCGATGTATTCTTGCGACCTATGCGCACGACACGCCCAGGGAGCGGTGCAATAAGTGCCATTGAGGAAGGAGAAACACCGATGAAACCGGAAACAATTGAAAGCGATACCCCAAAGACGGAAGGGAAAAAGCGAAAGAAAGCAGCAAAATAAGATAAACCCAAGATATGAAAAAGATTTTAGTAATAGTATGTATGTGCGTGGCAGCAGCGACTGCTGCTATGGCACAGAGTTTACCACAGGGATTAGGTATTCAGATAGGTTTCGCCGAGCCTATTATGCGGCTTAACTCATTGGACCCGAATATGCCCAAAGACTCGCTGGTGAATAAGACCATCATGAATGGTATGAAGGTAGGTTTGGTGTATGACGGCACCATCATCAAGGGTTTTGGTGCTACCGTGGGTATCAACTATACTTTTGCCGTAGGCTATTCCAACTGGACGACACCTAATGCTATGCAGCAACTGACCAAAGTGCGTACCAAAACGACCTACAACCAAGTGGAATTGTTCGTGGATTGGCAGTATAAGTTTGAGATTGCAAAAGAAACCTACATCATACTCTATACGGGTCCGTCCATTCAATGCGCAGTAGAGATGAGCAAGCGAGAATTTGAGAAGAACGAAGGTACAGGTATTGTTACAAAAAAAGACAAGGAGTCTTGCTTCAACTACACTGATGACAAGATGGCGCACGACTATCAACGCATGAATGTAACATGGGGTGTAGGAGCCGGCTTCCAATATGAACGATACTTTCTGCGCGGAGGCTATGATTTCGGATTGATGAACCCTTACAAAGTAGGCAACTTCAACGAGATGGGCAATTCGTTGGACCGACGCACCCGAGGGCGACTTGACCAATGGAATATCCGCTTGGGTATCTACCTCTGGAACAACTAACTGACATATGATTCCTCGCGAAGTCATCGATAGTATCTATGCCGCTGCCAAGATAGAAGAGGTGGTGGGCGATTATGTTACCCTGCGGCGGCGCGGGGCAAATTTAATCGGACTATGCCCCTTCCACAACGAGAAGACAGGCTCGTTCACGGTGAGTCCAAGCAAAGGGATTTATAAGTGCTTCGGTTGCGGCAAGTCGGGACACGCGGTGGGTTTTATCATGGATATCGAACAATGCTCGTATGTGGATGCTATCAAGCAGTTAGGCAAGAAATACCATATTGCTATTCCCGAACGCGAGTTGACGCCCGAGGAGCAACAGCGGCAGGATGACAGAGAGTCGATGTTCGTGGTGAACGATTTCTGCAACCAGTGGTTTCAAGACCAATTATGGAACACCCCCGAGGGACAGGCAATAGGATTGAGTTATTTCCGCGAGCGGGGACTGCGCGACGATATTATTCGCAAGTATCAGTTGGGGTATTCTCCGGAAAAGGGTTCTCCTCTGATGACAGCGCTCAAACAAAAAGGTTTTCAGGAGAAATATATCGTAAATAACGCGGATACCAAGATAGGTACCGGCGTATGCGGCAGGAGCGAAGATGGCAGGTTGTACGACCGTTTCCGCGACCGTGTGATGTTTCCAATCTTCAGCGTCTCCGGCAAGACTGTGGCGTTTGCGGGGCGAATCATGAAGAAGAAAGATAATGTGGGGAAATATATCAACTCCCCCGACTCCATCATCTATTCCAAGACCAATGAACTCTTCGGGCTCTTCCAAGCCAAGCAGGAGATTGCTCGAAAGGACCTGTGCTACTTGGTAGAAGGTCAGATGGATGTGATTTCGATGTACCAGTCCGGTATTCAGAATGTGGTAGCAAGCGGCGGTACCGCGCTTACTAAGCCGCAGATAAAACTGATACAACGCTTCACCAACCATATCACCGTGCTCTACGATGGCGACGCTGCCGGTATCCACGCGGCACTGCGCGGTATAGACATGTTCTTGGAAGAAGGGTTTAATGTGAAAGTCGTGTTACTACCCGATGGAGAAGACCCCGATTCGTATGCACAGAGCCACAATGCGTCCGATTTCATCGAGTATATCCAAACACACCAGACCGACTTTATCCGCTTCAAGTCATCCTTGTTGAAAGAGGAAGCCGGTGGCGACCCTCAGAAACGGGCAAGCCTGATAAAAGACATCACACAGTCCATCGCGCAGATTCCCGATATGATTACTCGTCAGGTCTATATCAAAGATACGGCAGATAAGTTGCAAATTAACGAGCAACTGCTCACACGGGAGGTGCTTCGCTTGCGTCAAGCCAAGGCTTCGGAAGCACGCAAGCAACAAGAGGAGAAGGAGCGGTTGGAGACCTTTGTGCGAATGGATGAGCAAGCCATAGAGCGCATGAAGCCCGATGAGACCGAAGATAATCGCAAATCACAAGGCGTAGTTCGCCCCATCAGCCGCTTGGAAGAGAACTATCGTAACCTGCTGCAAGTGATAGTGCGCCATGGGGAACGCCCTCTATATCAGTTGGAGGATGGTACATATATCAGCGTAGGAGATTACATATTAGGTCAGTTAGCAGCCGACCAGATAACGGCTCCCAATGCGTTGTTCGCCAAGGTCGTAGCAGAGTATCAAGCCCATTGCCACGAAGAAGGCTTTATAGCGGAAGCATTCTTTAAGTTTCATACCGACCCACAAGTGAGTGCCTTGGCAGTTGATCTAATAGCAGAGCGATACCAGTTGAGCCAGATGTATATGAAGCAGACGGTATCGGAGAATGTGGTGAAAAAGATAGAAGGCAACACGGAACTGCAGCAGTTGCCCTCCACTATCACGACCTTGCTGCTGGAACTGAAACTCACTATTGTGAATCAGCGTATTGACGAACTGGAGCAACAGTTGGCAGAAGCGCAGCGCGAGAATGACTGGGAGAAGATGAAACCGCTCTTGGCATTACAGCCACAGTTATTAGGTGTGCGCAATGAGTATTGCCGATTGCTGGGGAATAGGGTGATGAACTGAAAAAGAATAGAAAGTTTCATGTCTCAAGTTTCAGGTGCACTGCTATGAAACCTGAAACTCGGAACTTGAAAACATCATAATTATTATGTTATTTGGTGAGATTGCATATGGTCCTATTCATTCTCGGCGTTTGGGGACATCATTGGGCATGGAGTTGATGCCTTTGACCGACAAACTGTGCACTTTCGATTGTGTATATTGTGAGTGCGGGTTCAATCAGCCCGTATCGCACCCTGTATTGCCGACAAGGGAGGCGGTAAAAGAGGCACTGGAGCGGAAGTTGCAGGCGTTGGCATCGGAAGATGTTCGTTTGGATGTGATTACCTTCAGCGGGAACGGCGAGCCCACACTGCACCCTGATTTCCTCGGTATCATCGAAGATACCTGTCGTTTGCGGGACTCGTACTGCCCGCAAGCCAAAGTGTCGGTATTGAGCAATAGCACACAATTGGGGCGCGAAGATGTAGTAAGGGCACTACGTTTGTGCGACAAGCGAATCCTGAAGTTAGACTCTGCGTTGGATACCACAATGCGCCTGATTGACCAGCCAGTGAATAGCCATCTGACCGTA
The DNA here is from genome assembly GCA_022777485.1 of Bacteroidales bacterium. Classification (GTDB taxonomy): domain Bacteria; phylum Bacteroidota; class Bacteroidia; order Bacteroidales; family Paludibacteraceae; genus Colicola. The sequence continues at coordinate 24,766 of JALFGC010000106.1, read as the reverse complement.
GCACAAATAGAGGCATATCTCTCCGTATTCAACGGTGATTTCACGCTACAGACCTGTTTCTTACGGGGCGAGTATCAGGGGCTGCGGATTGACAACACCACGCCCGAAGAGTTATCCGCATGGTATGCCGCGGTAGAGCGACTTCAGCCCAAGCAAGTGATGATATATGTGATAGACCGCGCTACGCCCGTGAAAACATTGGAGAAAGTGAGCCGTGAGGAGATGGAGCGCATAGCGGCTCCTCTACGAGCAAAGGGTGTTGATGTGGTAGTGAGTGCATGAGAGTACTGGTAGCACCATTGAATTGGGGACTGGGGCATGCCGCCAGGTGCGTGCCGCTGGTGAATCGCTTCTTGGCACAAGGGGATGAGGTAGTGTTGGGTGGCGATGGCGAGTCGTTAGTGCTATTGCGAAAGCATTTTCCGTTATTGCGTGTGGTACACTTGGCGGAATTATCCTTGTCTTATTCGTCCGGTAAGCGTCAGGTAAGGGCAATGCTTCGGGCATTGCCTAAGATTGTGCGTGCGGCATGGGCAGACCATTGGTTGTTGGAAGACCTATTGGGGCAAGAAGACTTTGACTTGGTGGTATCTGACAATCGGTTTGGGCTATTCTCGCAAAAGACACGCTGCGTGTATGTAACTCATCAATTGTATATCCATTTGCCCCGTATGTATCGGTGGTTGGAGCCGCTTGCGACGCGGATACATGGCCGAGTCTGTCGTCATTATGCCGAGACTTGGGTACCCGACTATGAGGAAGCAGCAAAAAGCCTATCCGGAGATTTGGGACATCCCAAGAAGTCATACTATGGGACGATTCGGTATATAGGTCCATTATCAAGGTTTGAGGATATCAAAGTACCGTTGAGACCGAGCATAATCGGCTGTTTTGATGTAGTTGCCGTACTAAGCGGATTGGAGCCTCAGCGGAGTATGTTGGAAGAAGAGATAGTGAGCCGATACAGCGGCAGCGAGGAGCGCGTACTGATAGTAGAGGGAAAGCCGAGCCACCCTATGCTACAAGTAACCCGCGGGAATATCTGCATAGTGCCGTATATGGACGACGCGGAACTGATGGTATTGTTGCGGAAAGCAAAGCGAATCATTGCCCGTTCGGGATATTCCACTATTATGGATTTAGCATGTATCGGGGCTTTAGCGAAAGCCGAGTTGATTCCGACTCCCGGGCAACCCGAACAAGAATATCTGGCTCTACGAGTAGAAAAACTACCATAAATTGTACTTTTAAGTACAAAACAGCAGAATTTTTCCCTTATTATTTGTGTATGTCAGAAAAAAGCGGTATCTTCGCATGCATTATCGTGAATATACCTAAAATTGCTTATTACCGAATATGAGTCAAAACAACAACTTATTGTCTCGAATGACGAGGCGTATTGCTAAGAATCGCAAGCATTTCTATTGGGCTTTGCCATTGTGCTTTATCGTTATCTTTGCCCTAATGCTTTGTATTCCTCGGACCTATTCCAGTAGTTTTTCCTTTGTTGTAGAAAGTCAGCAGGCTGCTGAGCACAACCGTGTGATGACCCTAAATGACCCTTCTAACTATGATTTAGGACTTACACAAACACGAAGCGCCATTGACGAGTTTGGCTATGGAGAGTTGATATACTCCTCTCAGTTTCTGCAACCCCTTTTCTTGATGCCGGTAAGTACCGTGGATGGTTCGTTCGAAGGTACCTACGCCGACTATGTTTACACCGCGATGCGTAAGCCCTTCTGGTTGAAAGCCAAATCGTGGATAGTGAATTTGTTCAAAGGGCAAAAGAAAGACCTTTCGCCTGTTCAACCAAGTATAGACGGCCTCCATCTAAGCCGCAGGCAAGCAGGGGTATTGTTTGATATTCGTAAGCAAATCCTCTTCAAGATAGATGACCATACGGATGTAGCAACGGTAGAAATCCGTACCCAAGACCCTCTGGTGAGTGCGCAGGTAGCACATTATGTGGAACAGCAGTTGTCTCAATTTGCAATGACTTATCAGCAGCAAAAGATGCAACGGACCTTAGACCAGATGGTGAACATCACGCGCGATGCCGAAGAGGCATGGCGTGAGTCGGAGCGCACACATGCTTCGGATATACATCTGCGCAAAGGTATTTACGAATCGTTCTACCGTCAACAACTGGTGTATCAAGCCCAGATGATGTCGCACCCAGCCTTGGTTACCTTATCCGACCCTATTATCAATTATCGTCCTGTGGCTCCGCGCCGCACCATCGTTTCGCTACTGGTAACCTTCTTGGTAGCCTTGGGGATGGGCGCATGGTTCTGTAGGCACGAGATAGCCGAGGCATTGTAAAGATGTGAATATGGATTGTATACACAAAAGTGTATATTATAGCCATTTTATGCACAATGCAAGGGTAGCGCAAGGGTAAAGCAAGGGTAAAGCAAGGGTAACGGATGGGTAACGGATTATTATGACTGCTGATTTGCATAAAAATAGTGAATATACAAAGAATTACAAATAGTGTTTTGGCGCGTGACTCTTTTTGGGCAGTCGTAGGTAATGGACTTGGCAACGCATTCTTGCTGTTGGCAGGTATTTTTATCGCTCGTCTATTGGGTAAGGATTTGTATGGCGAATATGGTGTCGTGAAGACGACGATGATGTATTCTGCAACATTCGCCACCTTTGGGTTGGGCATTACCTCTACGAAATTCTTATCGGAGTATCTGCAAGAAAAGAATCACTATGCCTTGTCTCTTATGCGCGACTCGTTGCGTATAACGCTCGTGTTCAGCCTGTGTATTGCGGTTCTCATTTTGTTGGCTGCTCCGGCATTAAGCAGTTACCTGAAACATCCTTCTTTGGCACTTGCCTTTCGCATGCTGAGCGGCATTATTGTGTTCAAGGCTCTGGTAACTACGCAGCAAGGGATATTAGCCGGGCTGCATGCGTTTCGCGCAGCAGGTATCAACAATATCTTAGCGGGGTTGAGCATGCTGGTGATTAGTGTGCCGCTTACCTATTGGTTTGGTCTTCGCGGGGCGTTAGGCGCCTTGATGACCTCGCAGGTCATTGCCTGTGTACTCAACTATTTCTCTATTCGTCGTTGCCGTGTTGCCCTGATAGATAAACCTCAAGCGGAGCACTCTTTTGTACGCGAACTCATCTCTTTCTCTTTTCCGATTGCGTTGCAAGAAAGTTCGTTCTCTATCTGCAGTTGGTTGGGTATTATGCTTCTAACACGGTATGCGACGGTAGGAGATGTTGGTATATTCACAGCCAGCCTGCAATGGAATGTGATTATCATGCTGATTCCGACCTTGCTCTCCAATGTTGTGCTCGCCCATTTATCGGGTACGACGCAAAACCAAGAGACACACAAGACGACTATGCGGCGAATGATACTCGTGAATGTAGTGTGTGCTATCCTGCCCTTTATCGTCATCTATCCTCTTTGCGGGCATATCTCGCAGTTGTATGGCAGCGACTTCAGCACTATGACATCCGTACTGCGTATTCTGCTATTGGATGCCCTGTTGTTTAGTATCACCACTGTATTTAAGTCGGAATACATCGCCCAAGGGCACAACTGGTTGCTTTTTATTGTGCGCTTGGTCAAAGATACACTATTGGTTGTGTTGGCTTATGTGCTGCTGCAAGGGGTATTGCCTTGGTCAGGAGCGGTATGTTATGCGGTGGCATATATTTCCTCTTCGGTCATTTATCTCCTGCTCATCGTTGGCTTATATTTTGCAAAATGTTAGCGACCCTTCTTCTATACAATGCTATTTTGTTAGCCGCTTGTGCAGCGGCGTTGTGTGTGCGCTGTGGGGAAGGATGGCGGGAGTGGGTTTGGCGTTGCGTCTTGCTATTGGTGCTGCTGCTTCCGGCGGCGTTTCGCTACGGTATCGGTACCGATTATGCCAACTATGTGAACTATTTCAATGCCCCCGAGGGGGTGATACTGCGTACAGAGATAGGGTTCTTGCTTCTCAATAGGTTGGTGATAGCACTGGGGGGGAGTGTGCAATGGATGTTTGCAATAGTGGCATTGTTGACCTACATGCCGTTGGCGTTTGGCTTGCGACGCAGTCGGATATTGCCCATCGTGGCATTGTATATGCTAACCCTATATCTCAGTTCGTTCTCGCTCATTCGACAAATGTTGGCCATCTCTTGGGTGTTGGTAGCGTTAACACGCTATTTGGACGACCATAAGATTGGGCATACCTATTTTTGGATTGTGCTGGCCTCGTGCTTTCACCTGTCGGCGTTGATGGTATTGCCCTTTATTTTGGTGCGAAAAATACATGTGCCTGCATGGTTCCTGCTATTGTTCATACCCGTCTTTTACTTTGCTGCCACACATGGTTTTATTGATTACCTATTCTCCTCGGATGTGTTTTTAGGAACGAAATACGGCGGGTATGTTAATAGTCAGTACGACCGTAAGACGGAGATGGGAAGCGGATTGGGCGTGGTTTTGCGTATGCTTATTCCCTTAGTTTATACGCTGTATTCCAAGCAGTTAGACCGAAAGAATGATGTAGTATTATACTCGGTGGTTGCTTATGTGGTATCGTATATGCTATCGATACAGATACATATCTTCAATCGGCTGGTAGATACCTTCAGTTTTGCGCCTATCTTGGCATTTGGTGTGCTGAACAAGGAACTGAAGAAACGCTTGGCATTGGTAGTTCTTTTTGTGCTTATGCTCGTCAACTTTGAGAAGACCATTGTAGCGAACACATCCGATAAGCACGGCGGGTTGGGTGTTACTCCGTATGTGAGTATCTTTGATACAAATTTGTGATACATGATGAATGAGTGCGAGAAAATAGATTTTGTAGTCTTATGGGTGGACGGGAATGACCCTGCGTGGCAGGAGCAGTTCAACCGCTATGCTCCCAAGGATAAGCAGATTGCCATTGACGCGTCGGCAGAGCGCTACCGCGACTGGGACTGCTTGCGCTATTGGTTCCGCGGTGTGGAGCAGTTCGCACCATGGGTCAACAAAGTGCATTTCGTTACCTGCGGGCAGGTGCCTGAGTGGCTGAACACCGATTGTGAGAAACTGCATATAGTATCGCATGCAGACTTTATGGCTAAGGAGTATCTGCCCACTTTTAGTGCCAATCCTATAGAGGACAACTTGCACCGCATAGAAGGTTTGGCAGAGCATTTTGTGTACTTCAACGATGATTTCTACCTAACTCACGCTGTTTCCCCCGCGCGCTTCTTCCGCCATGGTCTTCCCACCGATATGGCGGTATGCAACACCATACAATCGCCTGCACTGATGGGGCATATCACGCTGAACAACCTCGACATTATCAATCGCCATTTCTCAAAACGGAGGGTGTTGCGTCGCGTAGGACAATGGTTTCGGTGGTCGTATGGTTTGAAGTACATGTTGCGCACCGTGGCATTGCTGCCATGGCCTCGCTTCTCGGGTTTCTTTGACCACCATCTGCCACAAGGCTACCGCAAGCAAACGCTGCAAGAGGTATGGGAAACAGAGCCTCACATCCTGCACGCGACCTCTACACATCGGTTTCGCCACATAGAGGATGTGAACCAATGGCTATTCCGCTATTGGCACCTATGCAAAGGTGAGTTTGCCCCGCTGAATGTGGTACGCGACAGTGCGTTCTATAAACTGACGGATGAGAACTTTGATGAGGCAGTAGCGACCATTGCTACACAAAAGAAAAGTATCGTTGTGCTAAACGATAGCGAATCACTGTCCGACTTTGAGGAGAAAAAAGCACAGTTGTGCCGTGCATTTGAGTCAATCTTGCCCGATAAATCCATGTTTGAGAAATAAATAGCGTATGCCTCGATTAGTAGAAATAAACGCAGCATGTAACTCCGGTGGTACGGGTCGTATTGCTGAGAAAGTAGGTGTTCTTGCGAAGAACGCCGGTTGGGAAGTGCTATATGTTCACGGGGCGAGGTATGTCTATCCATCGCAATTGCAGACGCTATGCGTTCAGCCGCGCGGGTTAGATTATCTGCACTACGGATTGAGTTTGCTGACCGGACATCATGGGCTATTTTCCTATTTGACCACACAACGACTGATTCGCCATTTGCGCCGTTTTCAACCCGATATCGTGCACCTGCACAATGTGCATGGGTATTACCTAAACTATAAACTGCTCTTTCGGTATCTTCAAGAGGCTGACATTCCTATTGTTTGGACATGGCACGATTGCTGGCCGATGACAGGACATTGCGCATATTATTCCACAGAGAAAGGCACCTGTACACTTTGGAAAACAGGCTGCCACGATTGTCCGAAGCGTATGGAATACCCTCGGGCTATAGTAGATAGTTCAGAGAGCGATTTCCTGCTGAAAAAACAATTGTTTTGTGCAATAGATAAACTGACTATCGTACCTGTTTCCTATTGGATGGAGCGGAATGTGCAACAATCCTTTCTCAAGGATAAGCCTATTTGCGTCATCCGCAATGGAATCAATCTGCAGACCTTTTATCCGCGTGAGAACCGAAGTGCACTCCGTGAGAAATGGAGTATAGAGAAGTCGAAGTATGTGTTGTTGGGTGTAGCCACCCAATGGAATATGCGCAAGGGTTACCCGGATATCCTTTCTTTGGCACAGATACCTAATTGTCAACTTATTTTAGTTGGTTTGACGAAACAACAATGCGCGACCCTACCTGCAGGTATCATCGGCATAGAGCATACGGAGAGCCAAGAAGAACTGGCACAACTCTACTCGTTGGCGGATTTGTTTGTGAACCCGACCTATTCGGATACATTCCCTACTACAAATCTGGAGGCGTTGGCATGCGGCACGCCCGTATTAACTTATGATACAGACGGCTCTCCAGAGACATTGGATGAGCAGGTTGGAGTAGTCGTGAAACGAGGCAATCAACAGGAATTACGAGAGGCTATTCGCCAGTTGCAGACTCATCCTTTGGATAGAGAAGCCTGCGCCAAATATGCACGAGAAAGGTACAATGGAGACACCTGCTTCTCTCCTTACTTACAGTTATTTAAGCAATTACTACATTCATGAAAGTATCTATCATCACCATCACATACAATTCTGCGGCGACGCTGGCAGCCACTTTGGCGAGTGTGATTCGTCAAGACTATGCCGAGATAGAGCATATCTTGGTGGACGGCAATTCTACGGACGGCTCGCAACAGATACTCTCCGCCTATGCCGCGCAGCGCAGCCATGTGCACTATATCTCCGAGCAGGACAACGGTATCTACGATGCCATTAACAAAGGGATTCGTCGCGCAACGGGAGACATCATCGGCATACTAAATTCCGATGATGTATTGGCGAGCCCGGAAGTCATCAGCCACATCGTTCATGCTTTTCAGTCGGCGCAGAGCCCCGATGTAGTGTATGGTGATTTGGTCTATTGCAACGGAGAGAAAGTGATTCGGCGTTGGAAGAGCAATGCGTTCAACCCTAAGAGCCTGAAATACGGTTGGATGCCGCCGCACCCCACGCTTTATTGCCTGCGCAAAGTGTATGAGGAGCAGGGTCTATACGACGACCGTTTCCGCATATCGGCGGACTACGACTTCATGCTTCGCGTCTTCAAGCAGAACTACCGCGTTACCTACCTTCCCGAGGTGCTGGTGCGCATGTCGATAGGCGGTGCCAGCAATCGCAATCTGCATGCCCTGTTGCGCAAGAGTTACGAAGACATGCAAGCCATGCGAAAGAACCATGTGGGAGCAGGCGCACTCACCGTTGCCGCAAAGATTCTACGGAAATGCAAGCAGTTCCTTCGCAAATAATGCTCAATGTCTCTATCGTAACCTATTGTCCCGATTGGCAGGGCGAGGTGCTGCCGCTGGTGGAGGAACTGCAGAAAGTGCAGGCGCTCCATCGGGTTTATGTTGTGGACAATAGCCCTGAGCCCTTCGCAATCCGCGTTTCCGACAGGGTTCAGTATATCCACACGGGGAAAAACTTAGGCTACGGCAAGGCACACAACATCGCCATTCGCGAGAGTATCTACGATCAAGTGCCGTTGCACCTCGTGATGAACTCGGATATACTGGTGAAGGCAGCGGATATCGACACATTATGCGCATTCGTGCTGTCGCAGCCCGCGGTGGGGCATTTGATGCCACGCGTGGTCAATCCGCAAGGGGAACTACAGCACCTATGCAAACTGCTTCCAACCCCATTGGATGTGTTCGGCAGGCGGTTCCTGCCTGCCGCTTGGATGCGCAAGCGCAATGCACGCTATGAGTTGCACGATGCGGACTATTCGCGTCCGATGAATGTACCATACTTGAGCGGTTGCTTCATGCTGTTGCGCACGGAGGCGGTGCAGAAGGCGCGGCTTTTCGATGAGCGCTATTTCATGTACCCCGAAGATATAGACCTAACGCGCACCATCCACCGTGATTATCTCACGCTCTACTACCCCGCAATAACCATTGTGCATAATCATAAAAAAGCATCCTACCAATCGTGGAGGATGCTATGGGTACACATTGTGAATATGTGCCGCTATTTTAACAAATGGGGCTGGCTTTTTGATGCTGAACGCAGGCAATTTAACACGGAAACCGAAAGGTCTTATGCCGTAACGAGCCGCCAGCCAAGATAGCCGCCGTAGATGATGAGCAGGATGGCACCGTGCCACCAGCAAATCCGATGTCGCTTGTTGGTCATAACGAAAATCCATACGAGTACGCAGCCTAATGCCGCCATGATACTGTCTAAGATGAAGCCCGTGTATGCCGGCAGAGGCTTGACAGTAGCGGTGCAGCCGAGAATCATAAACACATTGAAGATATTGCTGCCCACCACATTCCCGAGTGCGATGTCGCAGTTCTTCTTCGCTGCGGCAATCAGCGAGGTCGCCAGTTCGGGCAGCGAGGTGCCCAGTGCGACGATGGTGAGACCAATAAGCGCCTCGCTCACCCCTGCCTGTTGTGCGATATGCACCGCACTCTTTACAATCATCTCGCCCCCCAAGACCAAGCCTGTTAGTCCCAACAGAATCAATAGTATGGCTTTCCACACCTTCATCGGTCGGAAGGTCTCTTCGTCTGTGCTTTCGGTGTCCTTTGCATGGCGGAAAGTATAGACCATGAATGCCACGAAGATGGCGAGTAGGAGTAACCCTCCCCAGCGGGGAATGCCGTTGCAGAATAAGCCGAAGAACAGCACCAAAACTCCTGCCATTGCCGCCAAAGGGATGTCTACCTTGCGGCTTGTTGTCTGAGAGACAATAGGATAGAGCAAAGAGGTACTGCCCAAAATGAGGAAGATATTGAGGATGTTGCTGCCCAAGACATTGGTGATAGCCAAGTCGGTAGAGCCGTTGCCGACCGAGGCGAGGTTCACCACCAACTCGGGCATGCTGGTCCCCATGGCGACGATGGTGAGTCCAATGACGAGGTTGCTGACATGGAAGCGCTTTGCCATGCCGCTCGCGCCGTCCACCAACCAGTCGGCACCCCATACTAAAAGTACAAAACCGACTATCAACAATGCGGCAGCGACCCACCAGCCGCCTGTCTGCATCCATGTGTTTAAGAAATCGAACATATAAACTTCGTGTATTTAACTTCGCTTCGCTCCGTGTAAGGGACTTCGTGTATTTAACTTCGCTTCGCTCCGTGTACAGCGCGTAGCGCTTCTTTACACGTAGTTTTGTACTTTTACTTTCTTACAGCCTCGCAGAGGCTTTCATACACGAAGTTAAAGCGGTCCTTCATCCTTGGTCACACATTGAACAGGAAGTGCATGATGTCACCGTCTTGGACGATGTAGTCTTTGCCTTCGATGCCCAGTTTGCCTGCTGCTCGGCACTGCGCCTCACCTCCGAGGGTGATGAAGTCCTCGTACTTGATGACCTCTGCTCGGATGAATCCGCGCTCGAAGTCGGTGTGTATCACGCCTGCACACTGCGGCGCTTTGCTCCCTGCTCGGAATGTCCATGCGCGTACCTCGTCGGAGCCGGCGGTGAGGAAAGTGCGCAGGTCGAGCAAGGCATACGCCGCCTTGATAAGCCGATTCACGCCCGATTCTTCCAGCCCGATTTCCTCTAAGAACATCTGTCGCTCGTCGTAGGTCTCGAGTTCGGCTATCTCGCTCTCTATCTTCGCAGCAAGCACCAGCACTTGTGCGTTCTCGTCTTTTACTGCTTCACGCACCTGCTCCACGTAGGCATTCCCCTTCACCGCACTCTCCTCGTCCACATTGCAGACGTACATCACGGGTTTGTTGGTCAGCAGGAACATCTCCTTCGCCGCCTGCTCTTCCTCTTTGTTGGTGAGTTCGACGGTGCGTGCGTTCTTGCCCTCGGAGAGTGCTTCACGGTACTTGTAGAGGACATCCAAGGCTATCTTCGCCTGTTTATCGCCGCCCGCTTTCGCCTGCTTTTCCGTCTTCTGAATACGGCTTTCCACAGTCTCCAAGTCCTTCAACTGCAACTCCGCGTCAATGATCTCCTTGTCGCGTACGGGGTCTACGGAGCCGTCCACGTGGACCACGTTTTCGTCGTCGAAACAACGGAGAACATGGATGATAGCGTCGGTCTCGCGGATGTTCGCCAAGAACTTATTGCCGAGTCCCTCGCCTTTTGAGGCGCCCTTTACGAGTCCGGCAATGTCCACGATTTCCACCGTGGTGGGTATGACGCCGCGCTCGGGCTTGCATAGTTCGCCTAATTTGATAAGCCGCTCATCGGGCACGGTGATGACGCCCACATTGGGCTCGATAGTACAGAACGGGAAGTTGGCAGACTGCGCTTTCGCGTTGCTCAGACAGTTGAAAAGGGTTGATTTACCGACATTAGGTAACCCTACTATTCCGCATTGAAGAGACATACTGATATTTACGAATTACGAATTACGATTTACCATTGATTGCGCTATTCGGCAACAAATAATCGGCAAAGGTACTGCTTTTTTTTTAATTAAGCAAATAATGTGCCGTTTTTATCGTAAAAATTATCATTCCGTAACGCAACAGGAGCCAATCTCCGAAATAAAAAGCATTACACAGAAGAACAGGGGACAACAAAAAGTAAGGACAGTCCCCGCTGATTGGTTCGATAAAGGTCCATGAATCACCCAAGAATCACCCAAGAATCACCCAAGAATCACCCAAGATTGTATCGGTGGAGTTTCGATGGAGATTCGGGGAGGAGGCGGGAGGGACCAAAGCACCACGGAACAAGTGCTCGACCGAGGCAGCCGAGCGAACAACAAGGGTGTTCGCGTCTATCAATAGGCTATGACGGCGTGGAGGGGGTAATGGTCAGAATAGGGGACGCGGTCAATGGTGCATCGGAGCGGTCGGAGCGCGCGGGAACAGAGGATGTAATCGATACGTGCTGCAAAGATACCCTTGATGAGGGTGGCGCCGTAGCGTCCCCACGAGGTGCAGAGAAAGGCATCGCGCATGTCGAGCCTGCGTATCTGCCAATAGGTGGAGGAGAGGGGCAGGTCGTTGAAGTCGCCTACGACAATAAGGGGATAGGGCGAAGCGTCAATAGCCTCGCGCACACACTTTGCCTGCTCCACCCTCGCCTCGTGGGCAACGGAGTACTTCTGCTTGAGTTCCTCGAAGTCGTCCTCTCCGAAGCGGTTGGACTCTAAGTGGTTGGTGATTAGGCGAATGGTATCGAATCTTCTAATCTCTTCGCTATCTTAGGATTGCAGCCCTGAACCCGCATCTCCTTGCGCCTTCTTTGCCACTACCCGGGCAGCCCCGTCAGAGGGTATCACCACATCACATCGGGAAGAGATGTTGGCGCGGGAGGGGTAACGGATAGTCTGCTTGTGGATAAGCGGGTAGCGCGAAAAGACGACGTTGCCGAACTGACGGCGGTTGTTGTACACCGAGAAATCGAAATACGAATAGGGGTACTTGGTGCTCAGTGCGCGCTTCAAATCGGATAGGGTGAGGTACTTTGAGTCTTTGTACACTTCCACTTCCTGCAAGCAGATGATATCCGCATCCTGCCCATTTCGGAGGTAGTTTATCACCTGATTATCATTCGGCTTACGGAACATCCCCATGCGATGGGTATTGTAGGTGAGGACGCGGACAACTCGCGTCCCCTCTTGCGGGGTTGATGGGGTACCATGCGAGCACAACGGCAGGAAGACTGCCACAGCAACTAGCAAAAAGAGGGTGTAGATAATGAACTTGAGACGGCGCATTTCAGGATGAAAGATAAAGGACAAAGGATAAAAGACAGATTTGTCTTGTTTGGTTTATTATACGTGCATTGCCCTAATCACTTAGGTTCGAGGGTGATAAGGGGGATTATCATCTCCTCAATGGAGACGCCGCCGTGCTGGAAGGTATTGCGGTAGTATTGGGCATAGTAGTTGAAGTTGTTGGGGTATCCGAAGAAGTCGTTGCCCGTGCAGAACATGTAACTGCTGCTCACATTCGGGCATGGGAGCCCCACTTTCTTGGGTTGCTCTATCACCATCACATTCTTGCTTTGGCAGTTGAGTGCCTTTCCGACCTTGTAGCGGAGGTTGGTGTTGGTGTTCTTATCGGCAATGATTTGCACGGGGTTCTTCACGCGGACGGTTCCGTGGTCGGTGGTGAGCACGACTTTGTAGCCCAATTCGGCAATGCGGCGGAAGAGTGCGAAAGTGGGCGAATGGCGGAACCACGAGAGGGTGAGGCTGCGATATGCCGCTTCGTCGTTCGCCAATTCGCGCATCATCTTGCTCTCTGTGCGGGAATGAGAGAGCATGTCTATGAAGTTGAGTACCACCACATTAAGTTGGGTCTGCAGTCCTTTCAGTTGGGCGATGACACGCTCGCAGAAATCGCTCTCGTTGATTTTGAAATAGGAGCAAGTGTCGTGGCGTCGGAAGCGCTCTATCTGAGTCTTGATAAGTTCTTTCTCGTTGAGGTTTTTGCCCTCCTCTTCGTCTTCTTCCACCCACAGGTCAGGGTACATCTCTTGTATCTGCAAGGGCATGAGTCCTGAGAAAATGGCGTTGCGCGCATACTGGGTGGCGGTGGGAAGGATAGAGAGATATTGGCTCTCTTGGGTTACGGTGAAGCACTCGCTGAGTAGCGGTTGGATGGTTTTCCACTGGTCGTAGCGGAAGTTGTCGATGACCACGAAGAAGACCTTCTCACCCTTGTCGAGCATGGGAAAGAGGACGCGTTTGAAGATGTCGGGCGACATGAGGGGGCGCACTGCCGTCTCTGCTTTCCCGCTGAAAGCGGGTGTCGAGGGGGTTGCGAACCACGCCTCGTAATTCTTCTGAATAAACTTGGCGAAAGCGGCGTTGGCCTGGGTGCGCTGCATGTCGAGCATTTCGCGCATGGAGGAGTCCACATCCTGCAAGTCGAGGTCCCATTTGGTGAGTGTGCGCTCTATCGCCATCCATTCCTCCAAGGTCTGCGCCGTGTCTATCATGTAGGCTATGTCGCTGAACTCCTGCCGATAGGACTGGTTGGTGTGCTCACTGAGAATGTCGTGCTGATGGATATGCTTTTTAAGACACAGCAGTATCTGACTGGGGTTGACAGGTTTGATGAGATAGTCGGCGATTTTCTCACCGATAGCCTGCTCCATGATACGCTCCTCCTCGCTCTTGGTAATCATCACCACGGGCAACTCGGGGTGCAGGCGCTTGATCTCCTGCAAGGCTTCCAATCCCGACAGACCGGGCATGTTCTCGTCCAGGAAAACGATATCCAACGGCTCTTGCCGGCAAATGTCAATAGCGTCCTGTCCGTTGGTAGCGGTCAGCACTTCATAGTCTTTACTGCGAAGATAGATAAGGTAGGGGGTCAAGAGGTCGATTTCATCGTCCGCCCAAAGGATTCTGTTCATAGATTTTATTTGTTTCTGGTTTCTGGTTTCAAGTTCAACTTGGAACTTAAAACTTTTTTTACTTTACAACAGTGTGTTCCGTTGGTAGTTGCGCCATTTGTCGATAAGCGCTTCGATGTCGGCAGGCCAAGGTGAGTCGAAGAACATGCGTTCGCCGGTACGGGGATGGGTGAAACCGAGCGTCTTAGCGTGGAGCACCTGCCGCGGGCATAGGGCAAAACAATTGTGGATATATTGGCTGTACTTCTGCGTGCGCAGACCTTTCAAGATTTCCATGCCGCCGTATTTCTCGTCTGCAAAGAGCGGATGTCCAATGGACTTCATATGCACGCGAATCTGATGCGTCCGCCCCGTCTCCAAGCGGCATTCCACGAGCGTTACGTAGGGGAATCGCTCCAATACACGCCAGTGGGTGATTGCCTCCTTGGCATTGGGGTTCTCATCGAGGTCGTATATCCTATATATGGTACGGTCGCGCGTGTCGCGCGCGAGGGCGCCCGTGATGGTACCGCTCTCCTCGGTGAAGGTGCCCCAGACGAGGGCATTGTAGGTGCGCTCGGTGGTGTGGTCGAAGAACTGCTTACCAAGGTTCGTCTTCGCCTCGGGCGTCTTGGCGATGAGCAGCAACCCGCTGGTGTCTTTGTCGATGCGATGCACCAAGCCTATCTCGGGGTTGTTGATGTCGAGGTGCGCCTGTGTCTGTTGGAAATAGTAGGCAATGGCGTTGAGCAGGGTGTGCTCGTAGTTGCCGTGCCCCGGGTGCACCACCAAGCCCGCAGGCTTGTTGATAACCAGCACATCGGCGTCCTCATAGACTACCTCGAGGGGGATGTTCTCGGGTTGGATGGTGAAGTCTATCGGCTCATGGTCGAGCATGACCTGCACGAGGTCGAGCGGCTTGACCTTGTAGTTGCTTGCCACAGGTTGCTCGTTCACAAGTATATTCCCCGCCTCGGCAGCCTGCTGGATACGATTTCGGCTCGTACCCGGCATGTGCTCGCTTAGGTACTTATCCACGCGGACGGGCATCTGTCCTTTGTCCACCGTGCAACTATATCGTTCAAAACCACTCATCTTCCGATTCGGTATTGTGGTTTGTAACGGCTTTCTCTATATCCGCGGACAGTTTCAGATTCACCATAGAACCTTCCAGCACTCGCTGCCCCAGTTCGGGGGTTTGCATATAGACCACCGGCAAGTCGCCACTTTCAGTTCGCCCCGTCTCGTCGATAGGCTCATCGAACTCCACGGTGCCGACCGTCAGGCGTTGATTCAACAGCAGTGCACGCGCCTCAGGTAGCGACCTGCCCACCACATTCGGCACATCGGTCATTTCCGTGCCCTTTCCAAAGCCGACAACCAATGTGAGTTCCGTCCCCTCATCCACGCGCGCGCCTGCAGGCAATGACTCGCCACGGTACTTCACATCCAGCACCAAGTCTTTGTACTCCGACGGCTCCCACTCGTAGTCCTCACTCACGCGCACACCTATCGAGCGCAGGGTCGCAGTGGCTTGGCGGTAACTCAAGTCGTGCACATCGGGCAGCACCACCTGCCGCTTGCAGGACGCGTTCACCACCACATAGAGTTGTCTGCCTTGCTTGGCATGGCTATTGGCAGGCGGGTTCTGCTCGGCAATAGCCCCCAGCGGCACATTATTCGTGAAGGTGGAGTCTGTAACCACAAGCACCATCCCCGTCGTTTGCACGATGGCTTCCGCCTCGGGCATATACATGCCCACCACGCTCGGAACATCTACTTCCTTGCCGTGTTGCGTGTAACTGCGCAACCAGAACCAAAGCCCCAACAGGAGCAAGACAGTGATTACCAATGCCAACAGCAGGTTGAACAACAAAGTCAACCATGTTTTTTTGCCGTTGTTTTCCGCCAGAGAGGGCTTTTTTTGCTGTTTTTCCATGATTTTGCCAAAAAAGTTTTGCAAAAATACTATTTTTTTTGGAGATATGCAAAAAATGTGCTAATTTTGCAACGTTTTTCGAAATAACTCGAAAACATAACCCTTTTTAATGCATTAAAGTCATGAAAAAAGTTCTTCTTATCGCTGCTGTTGCGCTGTGCGCAATGAGCTGCTGCTGCAACAACAAAAAGTGCTGCAAAGGTGAGGGTACTTGCTGCGACTCTGCGGCTGTTTGCTGCGAGGCTGCTGCATGCTGTGCTGATTCCGCTGCTGCATGCTGCGGGGCTGACACCGCTGTTGTAGAAGAAGTAGTTGAGACCGTTGCTGAATAATCGGCTGTCTGTTTTGATTAGGTACAACTACGCGTTAGAAAGTTTCAAGTTTCAAGTTTCAGGTTTCTCCATTTTTGTATGGAACGAAACTTGAAAGGAGAAACTTGAAACTTTCTCTTTTCACTCCGCGTAAGAAAGCCCTGCGGGCTGTACACGGAGCGAAGCGAAGTCCACAACACGAAGTTTTATACACGAAGCGAAGCGGAGTTTCTTACACAAAGTTTATACACGAAGTTTCCAACATACAATGAAAAAATACGATTTCCTCATCATCGGCGGTGGCGTAGCCGGTATGAGTTTCGCGCTGAAAGTAGCACGCGCCCAAAAGTACAAGATTGCCCTCTGCTGCAAGACGACCTTAGAAGAAGCCAATACCACCAAAGCACAAGGCGGCATTGCGTCCGTAACGAACCTGCAAGTAGATGATTTCCAAAAGCATATCCACGATACGATGGTCGCGGGCGATTGGTTGTCCGACCCACGTGCCGTAGAGCAGGTAGTGAAGAACGCCCCCCGACAGATAGAAGAGTTGGTCAACTGGGGCGTTAACTTCGACCGCAATGCCGAAGGCGCTTTCGACCTCCATCGCGAAGGCGGGCACTCGGAGTTTCGTATCCTGCACCATGCCGACGATACCGGCGCAGAGATACAGCGCGGACTGATGGAAGCCGTGCGCCACAACCCCTTCATCGATGTGCTTGAGAACCATTTCGCCGTGGAAATCATCACCCAGCACCACCTCGGCGTGCGCGTTACTCGCCGCACCCCCGATATCGAATGCTACGGTGCCTATATCCTCAACCCCGAGACCGGCAAGATAGACACCTACTTGAGTCGCGTAACCCTTATGGCAACGGGCGGCACAGGCGCCGTCTATGCCACCACCACCAACCCCAACATTGCCACCGGCGATGGTATCGCGATGGTCTATCGTGCAAAGGGACAGGTGAAAGACATGGAGTTCGTGCAGTTCCACCCCACCGCCCTCTTCCACCCCGGGGAGACGCATCCTGCCTACCTCATCACCGAAGCCATGCGCGGATACGGAGGCATACTCCGCCTGCCCAACGGCGAGGAGTTCATGCAGAAATACGACCCGCGCCTATCGCTGGCACCCCGCGACATCGTGGCGCGCGCTATCGACAATGAGATGAAGATTCATGGTCTTGACCACGTCTGCCTTGATGTTACCCACAAAGACCCCGAGGAGACCAAGCACCACTTCCCCAATATCTACGCAAAGTGCCTGAGTATTGGCATTGACATCACGAAAGACTATATCCCCGTAGCGCCCTGCGCGCACTATATGTGCGGGGGTATCAAGGTCAACCTTGATGGTGAGTCGTCCATCCATCGCCTCTATGCCGTGGGCGAATGCTCCTGCACAGGGCTTCACGGTGGCAACCGCTTGGCGAGCAACTCGCTCATCGAGGCAGTGGTCTATGCTGATGCGGCAGCCAAACACAGCCTCAGCATGATAGAGCAGTACGACTTCAACAACCATGTGCCCGACTGGAACGATGAAGGCACGCTCAGCAACGAGGAGCGCGTGCTCATCTCGCAAGATGTGAAGGAAGTGGGACAAATCATGTCCACCTATGTAGGTATCGTCCGCTCCGACCTGCGCTTGCGCCGCGCGTGGGAGCGGCTCGACCTGCTCTACGAGGAGACGGAAGACCTGTTCAAGCGCGTTACAGCCACACGCGACATCTGCGAACTGCGCAATATGATAAATGTTGGTTACCTTATCACCCGCCAAGCCCTTGAGCGCAAAGAGAGCCGCGGGCTGCACTACAACATCGACTATCCGAGAAAAGCGTAAAAACTACGCTGTGCTTCGTGTGAGAAAGCCCCTGCGGGGCTGTAAATAAGCGCTTTCGCGCTGTAAGAAAGCAAATGTACGAAAGCCCTGCGGGCTGTACACGAAGCGAAGCGGAGTTCCTTACACGAAGTTTTATACACGAAGCGAAGCGGAGTTTCTTACACGAAGTTTCCCACACGAAGTTCATTCATGCCCAACCTCATCATCATCGGCGGCGGCGTAGCGGGTCTTACCGCAGGTATCTACGCACATCTTCTCCCGACCAGTCGGGAGAAAGCCCATCTCACCTCCACCATCTATGAGCGGCACACCCTGCCCGGGGGACTGCTCTCCTATTGGGAGCGAAGAGGATGCCTATTGGATAACTGCGTACATTGGCTCACGGGTACCAACGATAGCACACCCCTATACCGCCTATGGCAAGACGTGGGTGTGCTTTCCGATAAGGTGGCTATCCACCGTCCCGCGTATTTCATGCAGGTAGAGCACAACGGCGAGATACTCCATCTCTGGCGCGACCTCGACCGCGTACGCGAGGACATGCTCCGCTTGTCCCCCGAGGACACTCCGCGCATAGAAGAGTTCATCCGCCTCGTCCGTATCTATTCCGACACCGTTGTCATCGCTGACAAACCCCTTGAGCAGTACTCCCTTTGGGAGAAAGCCAAACTCATCTACGCCATGCGGCATATCGGAAAAGCCCACCGCACATACGCCAAGATGAGCATTGCCCAATATGCCGAGCCGTTCCGGCACCCGCTCATCCGCAAGTTCTTGCAGGCGTATTTCCCCGTCCACTACAATGTGTCTTCCCTCTTTTTCGTCTTCGGTATCTTCACCGACGGCAATGCCGACCTGCCCGCAGGAGGCAGCCGAGGCATGGTGGAGCGCATGGTCAGCCGATACCAATCCTTGGGCGGTACCCTGCAGACAGGATGGGAAGCCGAGCGTGTGAATATCGTTAACCACAAAGCCGTCTCCGTTACTTTCCGCAACGGGCAGACCGTAGAGGCAGACTATATCATCCTTGCCTGCGACCTCCACCATACTATCACCCGCTTGCTGCCGGTAGGGTATATGGATAAGTATATGTACGAGCGCTTCATCGCGCACCCCGACAAATACCCCACTTACAGCAGCGTGAACCTCTATTTCGCTGTCAACCATCGCACCACCACCATCCCCGAAGCGCGTATCCTTGACTTGACGGACCTTCACATCAACGGCAAGCCCATCCCCTACGCTTTCCTCAAGCATTTCAACTACGAGCCTTCTTTCGCGCCCACCGACACCACCATCCTCCAAGTGCTCATCACTCAGTACGCCGACGATTTTCAGTATTGGCAGCAGTTGCGCACCGACAACTACCAAAACTACCGCACCGAGAAAGGTATCCTTGCGCAGGCGGTGGCAGAATGTCTCACATGCACCTTCCCCGAATTGCAAGACTGCCTGACCATTTTAGATGTGTGCACGCCTGCCACCAACCACCGTTTCTGCAACGCCTACCAAGGGGCGTATATGAGTTTCTCACTCACGCCCTACAACAAGAAAGTAACGCACGACGGGCGCCTGCGCGGGCTCCGCAATGTCTATCTCGCGGGGCAGTGGCTGCAAGCCCCGGGAGGCCTACCCAACGCCGCAGTAACAGGCAAGTTCGCCATCCAACGCCTACTCCACGACCACAAATCTATACTGAAATGAAAACATACGATTATCTGATTGTAGGCTCCGGACTATATGGTGCCACGTTTGCCCACTTTGCCAAGAAAGCTGGCAAGAGATGTTTGGTGATTGACAAGCGCCCCCACCTTGGCGGCAATCTCTATTGCGAGGAGATAGAGGGCATCCAAGTGCACAAATACGGTGCACATATCTTCCATACTTCCAACAAAGAAGTATGGGATTTCGTCAATACCATCGTGCCGTTCAATCGCTACACCAATAGTCCTATTGCCAATTACCATGGTGAGCTGTACAACCTTCCTTTCAATATGAATACGTTTTGCCGAATGTGGCAAGATGTACATACCCCGCTTGAGGCGGAGGCGCGGATAGCCGAACAACGAAAAGAAGCATTGGCGGCACTGGACGGCAGAGAACCTGCCAATCTGGAGGAGCAGGCGCTCTGCCTTGTGGGGCGCGACATCTACCAACGCCTTATCAAGGAATACACAGAAAAGCAATGGGGACGGGCGTGCTCAGAGTTACCCGCGTTCATCATACGTCGGCTGCCGGTGCGCTTTGTGTTTGACAATAACTATTTCAACGACCTCTACCAAGGTATTCCCATCGGCGGGTACAACCGCCTTATAGACGGCTTGCTGGAAGGCGTGGAGTGCAAGACGGGGGTGGATTTCTTTACCGACTACCAATCGGATTGGCGCTCTTTGGCGAATACGCTGGTATATACCGGTGCGCTGGATGCGTATTTCGACTATCGTTTTGGTAAGCTTGATTGGCGTACCATTACGTTTCGCACCCGTGTAGAGGATACGCCCAACTATCAAGGTAATGCCGTGGTCAACTATACTTCACACGATGTACCGTACACCCGCGTGATAGAGCATAAACATTTCGAGCAATTCGGGCAGGAGGTCTATGATTGTCCGAAAACGGTTATCAGCGAGGAGTATTCTGCGGAATACCATCCGGGGATGGAGCCTTATTATCCGATTAACGATGCGAAAAACAACGTATTAGCAGAGCAATATCGGCAGTTGGCATTGCAAGAAAAGGACATTATCTTCGGCGGGCGTTTGGCGGAATATAAATACTACGATATGGCACCTATCGTGGAGAAAGTGATGGCACTCTTTGCGAAAATGTAGTTTGCACAGACTGCCAAAAAACTGAAAAAGCATAAAAAAACTGCTTTTTTTTTGCATATCTCAAAGAATTGTAGTACCTTTGCGACCGCAATGTGGTTAGGGTCTGTACCAAAGACAACTAACGTACATTGCGGTTATATTTTATAAAAGGCGTTTACTAACGCTTGTTTTTGATCCTTTGAAACCTAGGAAATTTCAATCAACTCAAGAACAGGTAGTGGTAGATGTCTGCGGGTGTAGTTACACCCGTCGGCGTATTATGGAGTTTTCCATAATACGTCTTGGCGGGATATATTACACAGCGTGGATTTCTGCTCTGCTTATTTGGTTGAATTGGCTTTCCTAGGGCCACAAAGGACAGACGAGCAGAAACGAAATTCACGTTTTGTATGGATACACATCTGTTGAGGCAATCCATTGGCAGGCTTTATCAGCGTTTTCGCACACTTATTCTCTATGCCCTAATCGGCGTCTTCTGTTCCGTACTTGACTTTGCGGTTTTTACTTTGCTTTGTCATTTCGGTTGGTTGCCTTATTTGTGGGCAAATGTAATCAGTATCCACTGTGGTATTTTTTGCAGTTTCTTCCTAAACCGCGGATATAATTTTCGGGTGAAAGACAAAATCTTTCGCCGGTTTCTCTCGTTCTATGCAGTAGGCTTAATAGGACTTAGCATTAGCGAACTCATGCTCTATCTGATGGTGGATATCGCCCATTGGAACGAGATAGTTTGCAAACTGCTGAGTATTGTGGTGGTTGCGCTGGTGCAATACGTATTAAATAGATTTGTAACTTTCAAAGCCAAATAATAATGGATACTTTGTATTTTGTTATGCCTGCCTACAATGAGGAGGCAAACATAGAGGAAGTAGTGTCGCAATGGCATCCTATATGTGAGAAAATCAACGCCGAGGGCAATGCGGCAAAGTTAGTCATTGCCAACGATGGCAGCAAAGACAATACCGGCAAGGTATTGGAGCGCTTGCAAAGGACATACCCCTATCTGCAAGCCCTCAACAAACCCAATTCGGGACATGGAGCCACTGTTCTTCATCTCTATCGTTATGCCATTGAACACGGAGCGGACTATATTTTCCAAACTGATAGCGATGGGCAGACCTTGCCGGATGAGTTTTGGCAAATGTGGAACAATCGTGCACAATATGATTTTCAGATTGGCACACGTGGCGGGAGACAAGATGGCGCAAGCCGTGTATTTGTAACTAAAACGCTACGGTTGGTAGTGTGGTTGCTCTTTGGCGAATGGGTGAAAGACGCAAATACACCTTTTCGTCTCATGCGGGCAGATAAGTTGGAGGCTATCATCCAACATTTGCCCACAGATTATAACTTGGCAAATGTCGCGGTGTCTGCTATTGCAGTAAAATGGCACTATGAGATTGGTTGGTATCCCATCACATTTCGCCCGCGCCAAGGCGGAGTGAACAGCATCAATCTCCCCCGCATCTTCCGCATAGGCATGCAAGCACTGAAAGATTTTAGAATGATAAACAAAAATTTGAAAAGATGAAAATAGTAACAAAGCACAACTTGTTCCTCATCATAATGATTTTCTTGTATGTTGCAATCACCATTTTTTGTATAATATGGGAGTTTAATCCATACTTGTGGTTTGATGAAGCAGGTCAATTTTGGATAGCCAAAGGATTAAATCACGACTCAGATGCTCTTTCACCTTCTGGCACTATATTGGATGTAATAGAGAACAATAAACATTACAACCTTGATCCGGGAGGCTTTGGAATTATACTGCACCTCTGGTCGTGTGTTTCCAATCACTATATATGGTTACGGATGCTTCCTTTTATCTTTTTTGGAGGCATCGTATATGTTTTTTATTATTTAGCATACCATTGGACACACAATAAGAATATTACATTATTAGTTAGTCTTTTCCCGCTCATCAGTTCTGTATTATTTCCAATGGCATTTGAAGTCCGAGCATATAGCATGGAGGCGTTGGGAGTGACCTTATCCGTTGTTGCATTAACATCTTTGCGTCAAAAAGTTTCTTTGACAAACTTGCTTAAATGGTCGGTTGTGCTATCCTTCTTTATGCTCTCAAGATACTCATTTATTATCGTAGCGTTCTTTGCTTCTTTATATGTACTTTTCCTTATCCTGACCTCTGCCGAATCTACTCGAAAGAAAGTGGTACAATGCATTGTGTACGCTTTACCCTTTTTGATAACCCTTGTTTATATTTATTTTGCCGCGCTACGTTATCAAAATCCAGACATTGAGCCACTTTCTTATTTGAAAGATTCGTATTTAATTTACAACCCAAATAAACTGAAATGGGATAATAACTTTATTTATATTCTGTTTCTTATCGGTTTGTCTTATTTATGGTTTATATCCTGGAAAATACAACGCCTCAACAAATACGCTCCTCTGTTATATTTGACTGTAAGTGTCAATATCATTTTTTTGATACTTTCCTTGATGGGTAAGCATCCATGGGATATTCAGAGTAATCGTTGTATTTCAATGATTACGCTATCATTATTAACTATTGCAATGTTATGCGCAGAATTGATTTGCAGAATAGATAGAGTCGTGGACATCAAGTATCTTTTGTTATTTCTTTTCGTGCTCTATTTTGGCAATACAAATAGAAAAGTATTTAAGCCCCGAAATGACACACTTCTACAAATCTCACATGTTGATTTGTATGATAAAAAAATATATGCAGACAGATGGGAATCTCCTTGTTTGCGTTACCAAATAGAATATGGCATATTAAAAGGAAAGATAAAAGACTATCCTAATAACTATTATGCCCAGAAAGGACAAAAACATGGTAAAGGAATAGGAAAAGAGAATAATTTACCTTCCGAGGAATGGCGTAGAATGCAACCCGCACTCAACCAATTAGTTAATTATGACATTCTATTTGTTCCAGAGCTCTCTCAGTACAAACAAGAAGAGTGCAGTTTTTGGGAGCCTATTGATAGTACTAAAGCTATCGTATGGGTAAAAAAGCCTATTGAAAACTAAACTTTTCTCAATATCTCCGTATCAACAGCAGTTGGTGGGTGCATTGCCCCTTTTATTTGTTCGACTTTCGTCGGTTGCATTCCTTGCACAGCATTTGGCAGTTGCTTGCTATTGTCCGCCCGCCTTTCGACCACGGCGTGATATGGTCGGCATCCATCTCCTCTATCTCGAAATGCCTGCCGCAGGCGGTGGCAGAATGCCTCGCACGCACTTTCCCCGAGTTAACCGATGCGCTGACGGTGCTGGATGTGTGCACGCCTGCCACCAACCACCGTTTCTGCAACGCCTACCAAGGGGCGTATATGAGTTTCTCGCTCACGCCCTACAACAAGAAAGTAACGCACGACGGGCGCCTGCGTGGGCTCCGCAATGTCTATCTCGCGGGGCAGTGGCTGCAAGCCCCGGGAGGCCTACCCAACGCCGCAGTAACAGGCAAGTTCGCCATCCAACGCCTACTCCACGACCACAAGGAAGGGTGAGACAGCGAGACAGCGAGACAGCAGTTTCCATAAACTCACGCGCGCGCACGCACATATATATTTTAGGAAACTGCTGTCTCGCTGTCTCACTGTCTCACTTTCGCCTTCTTCCAATACTGTCCCTGCGTCCCTTGTTCCGTCCCTAAAAAAGTACGATTGTTAAGATTTCACCCGCCGACACTTTATCGGGTGTTTTTCGCGGGTCGACCGCGGGTCTATCGCGGGTCATCTGCAGGTCAAACCTACCTCAGGAATGTCCGATTGTTAAGATTTCCGACTCAGTATCTCCGTATGGAGAGCAGTTGGTGGGTGTATTGCCTTGGGGAGATTGGACTGGCGCACCATCTCGTTCCCTACCCACATTATTTGTTCGACTTCCGTCGGTTGCATTCCTTGCACAGCATCTGGCAGTTACTTGCTATCGTCCGCCCGCCTTTCGACCACGGCGTGATATGATCGGCGTCCATCTCCTCTATCTCAAAATGCCGTCCGCAGGCGGGGCAGATACCCTGCTGCCGCTCATACACCTCGCGCCGCGTGTTGCCGTC